>CAZUZW010000043.1:0-22368 GCA_964624855.1 uncultured Vicinamibacteraceae bacterium | reverse complement strand
ATGTATTGCGGGTTGTGCGTCGCCGGAAGGACGTGACCCATTGGCGTTACGGTAACTGAGAGTTTTAGCCGCGCTGGTTACGAGACCGACAGGGTTGAGAAGGAGAGCGTCATGCGGAACTGGAATAAAGGTTCGATGGTAGGTGCAGTTGTTGCGACCGCGATTGTCAGTACTGTTATTGCGGTGACTGTGACTCGTACGGCCGGTCAGTCGCCGGAGACGCGACCCGCCAGAACAGTTGATGATAAGCCAAATTTCAGTGGAATTTGGCAGGCTAACAACGAAGCACATTGGGATTTGGAGGCGCATGCCGCGCGTGCAGGCGCGGTGATGCAAGAAGGTGTCTATCCGTACGACTTTGCCAAGGTGCCAGCGGCACCAGTTTTGGCGTTGGGTGCAGCAGCAGGAGTTCCCGGGTCAATTGGTGTGGTCGAGGGTGATGGTCGGATTCCCTACACACCGGAGGCCGCTGCGATTAAACAGGAGAACGGTGAAAACTGGATCGACCGCGACCCCGAACTCAAGTGCTACCTTCCCGGTATTCCGCGGGCGATGTATATGCCCTATCCGTTTCAGATCGTGCAAAGTACAAACAAGATTCACATGGCGTACGCCTTTTCGAGTACGGCGCGTACGATTCATTTGGACGAGGTTGCCGGGCCTCCTGACTATACCTATATGGGGCACTCGGTCGGCCGCTGGGAAGGGGATACGTTGGTCGTGGACGTGACGGACTTTAATGGCAAAAATTGGTTTGATCGTGCGGGAAACTTTCACAGCGAAGCCCTACGTCTTGAAGAACGCTTTACACCGATTTCGCCTGATGCCATTCAATACGAAGTCACGATAGAGGACCCGAATGTCTTCACCAGACCGTGGCGGATCTCAATGCCGATCTATCGGCGACTCGAGTCGAACATGCAACTGCTTGAGTACCGTTGTATGGAGTTTGCGGAGGAGTTTCTCTATGGGCATCTTCGGAAGGAACCGCTGGTCACGCGATGGGAAGGCGAGACGATCATCGTCGACATTACGCGGAAGATTCCCCAAGGCGACGCGCTTTACGACTGGTACCGAAAATAGTCTGTTGTTACGTGCGTGGACGTGCAGGGTGAACAGGTCGTAATTAACGACAAGTGTGGTCGGAATACTGCAGTGAATAGACTCGGTGGCTGTGTCTTTCTTTTCTTGGTTGGATTGAATGCTCAACTCTTGGCGCAGCTTGCCTCGCCGAATGACGCGGGTGTTGCTATGGGACATCTGCACTATTACGTCCGCGACATTGAAGCCAACACACGTTTCTGGACGGCGCTCGGTGGCGAAGTGCGCAGTCGTGGTGCAGCGATACTCATTGAGTTTCCCGACGTCTTGGTGGTTCTTAGTCCCGGGGAATCATCAGGGGGGACCGAAGGCTCGGTGCTCAATCATATGGCCTTTAGAGTGCGGTCTTTGAACGACGTTGCGGCTGCTGGGTTCGAGTTCGAGCACTCGGGATCCGGCGTGACAAACGTATTTTCACCGGAAGGTGAGCGAATTGAGTTGTTCGACGAGACAGCCACGAACTTGACGTTCACTGCCGACGACGGTCGGACAGACCCGGTAGTCGAACGGCACAATGAGCCTTTGCGTGTGCCGGTTATTGCGCACCATCTCCATTTATATCTGACCGAAGATGTCGTGGAGGAGGCACAGGACTGGTACGCGTCGACTTTCGGTGGGGTCTCCGGGATGCGGTGGCGTTATGACGCGGTGGACCTTCCAGGTATCAATATAAACTTTTCCTATAACCCGGAGGCTGGCGGTGCATCTACCCGTGGGCGCATGCTGGATCACATTGGCTTTGAGGTGGTGAATCTTGAAAGATTTTGCCGAGACCTTGAGGAGGACGGTGTCGTGTTTGACGTGCCCTACACCACGACGTCGTCGGGTGTTGGCGTTGCTTTCTTGACCGATCCGTGGGGCACGTATATTGAGTTAACCGAAGGGCTTCGGAATCCTTCCTAAAAAAAGAAAGCCTGGATGAAACCCCGCAAGCGAGGTTTCATCCAGGCTAATGAACACTACTAGAAAAATTCTAGAAGTCGATCTGGCCGCCGATCTCGAAAATCCTTGGGTCCATGATTGAAGTTGGGTTGCCCCAGCGTGAGCCGTATGTGCCGTTTACTGACCGGACCGACGCCGAGTTCAACGCATTGTAGGCGTCAAAGTTGATCTGGAACCTGAAGCGGTTGTAGTTAATGATTTTACTCAGACGGAAATCAAGCCGTCGGATTCGATCATCAAACAATGTTTGCGGTGCGACGAGGGGCACGACCGCTGTGCGTCGTCCCCCAGCTAAAGGCCGACCCAGTGACGGTTCAATGGCCGCAGTCGTGTACGCGTAATTTGCATCGTATGACGGTCCAGATAGATCCTGATACGTCGCACTGGCGACCACATCGCCAGGTAGTGGCACCGATCCGAATAACTTGAACTGTGTTTGCGCCTTGAACGGCGTGGTGATTTTGCAATTCAGTAGCTGTTGCGGGGAATCCACAACGAAGCACTGGTCTTGCACGGAGCGGCCGGTGTCAAATCCTCCGCCGACCTGGATACCGTTCTGAAGTCGCCCATCAAGACTGACATTAAAGAAGTGGTGCGCCAGGCCGAATTCACCAAAGTTCGAGACTGGGCTGATGACGCTCTCCACCTGACCAAACTTGGCTGGATCGATGTCATAGAGGCCGCAGATCTGGTAGCCACCACCGTCGGGTAGTCGTGGATCGGTTGGTGCGGTGACACAGTATTCGTCAAAGTCGTTTTGGCCCACCAGCACGTTGTCGGTCAGCCGAATCTTGCTGGCTCCCAAATTGCCGTAGCCCGATCCGCTTGAGAAATAGCCGCCGGTGTTGAAGAAGTAACCAGCACTGACGGACAGCCCCGACGTGATTTCTTGCTGTAACTCTAGCGAGAAATCCCAGTTGTAGTCTCGTTGGCCAAATCCTGACAACAGTGTTTGGTCCCACGTGATGGCGTTTGGGTTCTGTTTGCCGAAGAACTGATTGCTGATACCTCCGCACTCGCCATTGGCACTGAAGTTGCCCAGATCGCAGTCTGGTACGTAGTTGCCGTTCGCGTCGTTCCACGAGCGATTCGCCGACAGTATCGAGGTGTTGATAGGGTTGTTGGCCGCGGTCATGTTGGTACTGGATTTCCCAACATATCGACCGAGCGATGTCTTGATCGCCGTACGACCGTCGCCGAACACATCGTATGCTAAGCCGACGCGAGGACTGATGTCTTTCCAGTTGGGTAGTCCGGATCGTGCTGCATAGTTCGTGGCGGGGAGCCAACTGTTACCAAATGTGACACCCTGCCAGGTGCCGGGGTCTTGGGTGCCTGGAAATTCCTGCGCTGGCACATGTCCAACCATCATGTCCATGCGCACACCCAAGTTGAGTGTCAACCGGTCGATGGTCCACTGGTCCTGGGCGTAGATCCCCGTTTCATTCACACGGTTTTTCTCAAGTGCCGGAGTGGCAAACAGGGTTATTCGATTCGGCACGCCGTTCCGGAACCGGTAGGTAGCATTGGTGCTTCTGAAAAAGAAGTTGTCTCGCGTCAGGTGTTCCAGGAGGAATCCAGCTTTAAAATTGTGTGAACCCGTGACGTAGGACACAGAACCACGTGCCGAATAACGGTCCGTGTTGTTTGGGTCACCGCGGTAGACGGAACTGGCACCATAGTCGATCCCAAGTCCTTGGTCTTGGATTCGAACCATGCTCGGTGTGACACCAGGCATGAAGAATTGATTCCACTGAGAAATGGCCACTGTGCCACCCGCTTCGATCAAGAGGCGGCTCGTCTGCGTGGATGTCCAAGTGGCTTGCATCAAGCGATTGGGATCAAAACGATAGCCAGGGTTGCGTTCTTGCATGCGGTTTGCCCTGGTTGAGCCACAGTTACACGCCCGCTGCTCGTCATGGGTGAAGTTGAATTTGTTGGCCTCTGATGCTTGCCACGTGATTCGGGTGAGATAGGAGTCATACCATTCAAGTCGTCCAATAAAGCGATCATTGGGACGATCTGTCCATGGAATAAAGTTCACAACCTCACGTTCTGCTCCGGGCGGTGAAAGGAAGACTGGTTGTCCGGTCGGTGGAGCGCCCGGCGCCGTGCTTTGGTTCCAGTAGACGCCAGCATGTTTCCGTGAGAAACCCCAACTGCGTGCGGCAAAGAAGAACCAGAGTTTGTCTTGCTTGATGGGGCCACCGAGGCTAAACGCCTCATCCCATAGTTTCAGGGTCTGGTTCGATGTTTTGAGTCCACGTGCTTGGAGTGCAGGAGTGAGGTTGGTACCTTCCATACTGTCATTGGCGAGGAAGCCGGACAGGATCCCACTGAACGTGTTCCCGCCTTCCTTGGGAATAATATTGACTACGGGACCGTCGGCGTTCGTGTCAGCTGAAATCCCGCTGGTCTGGAGTGCCATCTCTTGCACGGCTGCTGCATTAATTTGATAGCTACTGTTTCCGGAGGTGTTTTCGACACCCATACCGTCGAAGGCCACTTTGGTGCCCCGCTTGCCGTGGTACGAGCCGCCCACCTGCGAACTGTAATTACCGCCGACATCGGCTAAGCCCGTGAATCCAGGCGTCAGCGTGACAAGATTGTTGACGTGCTTGGTGCTCATCGGAAGTGTTGAAAGCACTTCAGCCGTGGCTAGCGTTTGCCGCCGTACGTTCTGAATATCGACCACCGGACTCGCGCCCGTGACTGTAATTGTTTCTTCAATGCCGCCCACACCAAGTTCAACACTGATGTTGGCGGTGAAACCAGACGTTAACTCGACGCCTTCTCGGCGAATCTGGTTAAACCCTGGCAGGGAAAATTCGACTGAGTAGGTTCCTACCGCGAGTCCGACGAACGCAAACTGGCCTTGACCGTCAGTGATAGCGATTCGTTGTTGTTCGATTAGGGCTGGACTTGCTGCGGTGACGGTGACACCAGGCAACACACCGCCGGTATCATCCGACACGTTACCAGCGATTCCCGCGTCTTGTGCGAGCGCTGGCGTGACCGTAAAGAACAAACCGGCTATTACGAGTGCAATTAAATAACAGGATTTGAGTCGATTAACTGTAACTGACATGAGGCTTGCCTCCGCGTAGTGATAGGACGGATAAAACCTGTGTTGGACCGCCTAGTGACTTCGACAAACATGAAGCTAAATTATATCCCTAAAATCCATATAAATAGGTTTTTAACCATAAAACATGCATTTGAATTAGGTATTTGAAACTGGCTATTTCTGTGCCAATACAGAAAATAGCTAGTTTCGCCAGTGCCTACTGACTTTGGTGGTGAGATGCCGCGACCTTACTGGCTGGAGTTCTCTGAAATTCGGTACAACTTGGACTGAGTTCGTATAAATAGGCTGTTTTGTGCAATTGCTGGGGTCGATAGCGAAAATTCATTCAGAGGATTACGTCCGATGATTTCGAACTCTGGACCAGCTTGGATGACATAGGTATCTCCGTCCTCGCTCAGCACGAAGATTTTGTCGTCGTAGGCCCATGGTGATGAAGTAAACGCCGCACCGACGTCGATTCGTTGTCGACCGTACACTTCTTCGCCCGTGCGGGCATCGTGACAGGTAAAGAAGCCTCGGTCGAGCAGTGTGTAATAGTAGTCACCGTATATCAGCGGCGACGTATTGTACGGCGCAGCTTGTTCGTTAGACCACACGATGAACTCGTTACTGGTCTCGGTGTCTCCCAGAGAGATGTCGCCGCTGGCCCCAGGACGAATCGCAAAAACCGGTCGTTCTTGATCGCCGATATAACCTGAGCTGATGAATAGCATCCCAAACGCACTGAACGGCGTTGGCACGGTGATTGAGGACAGACCAGTCAGTTCCCATAGGATGTTTCCATCGAGGTCGTAAGAGCGAACTTTGTCTGTACCAGTAGTCACCAGTTCGGTACGTGACTCATGTTCCCATATGAATGGCGTTGACCAGTTCGTTGCTTCATCTCGTTCTGTTCGCCAGGCTTCCGCACCGGTTTCGGTGCTGATGGCGGATACGTACGATTGGTCATCATTGTCGTTGACAATGTAAAGACGGTCCCGGTACAGCACTGGGGAGGCGGCCGTGCCCCAACCCAGTCGGTTGTCGGTTGCTTCGATGGGTAGTGACCACTGAACCACACCGTTTGTGTCAAGACTGAATAAACCAACGTTGCCGAAGTAGGCATACACAGACTCACCATCAGTCACTGGAGTTTCAGAGGCCAAGGTATTTTTGAGATGATGACCTCGAGGGGGGCTGCCGCGATGTACCTCCCGTTCCCACTTCACGGCACCGCTCTCAACATCGAATGCATAGACGAGCCACCGATGTTCAGCCTCCGAGGCACGCCAGGTTTCACGGCCTCGGTACAGACCTCCCAGTGGTGCTTCCACGGTTTCGGAGCTCACTACGGTTGTGAGGTAGACGGTTCCGTCCCATACGATCGGTGAACTCCACCCGAATCCAGGGATGTCAGCTGCCCAGACTACGTTTTCAGTAGTAGTCCATCTCGTGGGCAGTCCAGATTCGTCTGAGACCCCACGCGCACCAGGTCCTCGAAATTGCGGCCAACGGTCGTCGGCTGAGCCCGATTGGACGGACATTACGAGGAAAAGTACTAGCAACACTGAAAATATCCGTCGATCCATCCGTCTTCTTCCTCTCGTTTGCAGGGTCGGCATCCGGCTTCTACATTTTCACTTTACCGAAAGCGCATGAATTAACCAGTGCTAATAACTAACTGGCCACGGGAAGTGTAATGCATCTGTGTCGCGCCGTAGAGGTCGTAAAAGTTCTTACTTGGCGACACCTCGATCGTCAGGTTCATCAACTGCCGGCTTGGGTGATCAATTTGAGTTTTATCCAGGGAGACTGTCTCTTAACCGGGAACGACCGATTACAATCCAATAGCGCTTGGAGTGTGGTGCCGCTGAAATAACTGCCAGTGAATGAAACTGCCGCTTCGCGGTGTCCGGTTCCACTGACAAATGGTTCCGCTCGTATAGTTTAGAGGGAGGATGCTGATGAGCACTCAGAGTTGGGTAAAGGGTTTTTCGCTGGTCTTGTCCGGTGTGCTGGTGGGATGCACGCCTGCTGCAGATGAAATGCCGGTGTCATTGAATGAACTTGACCCGGTTGTGGTGGACTACAGTCCCCCAGTTGTGAGTCCTGAATCCCATGATCTAACGCAGGAGGATATTGAACGACTGATCGAGGAGTTGTCCAATTGGGGACGTTGGGGACCAGATGATCAGATAGGTGCAGCGAATCTTATTACTCCTGCGAAACGGTTAGAGGCTACTGCGCTGGTGACTGAGGGAATTACGGTGTCACTGGCCCAACCGCTTTTGACCACGGAAGCCGTAGACGTTCCGAGCCCCTTTGAGCACCGCATGCTTGGGGTCCCTGACTTGGACGCCGAACCAGCGTTTATGGGAGCCGTCAGCGACAACTACGGGATTAGTTATCACGGTTACTCGCATAGTCACTTGGATGCTCTCTGCCACATTATGTATAAGGGGAAGATGTACAACGGCGTGTCGCAGGACACCATCACGGAGGACGGTTGTTCAAATGCGGCGATCGATAACCTCAGGGGAGGGATTGTCACGCGGGGTGTTTTGTTTGACATCCCACGTCTCAAGGGCGTCCCTTATCTTGAACCAGGAACTCCTATTTATATGGAGGATCTCGAAGCTTGGGAAGAGATGGCTGGTGTGACTGTTCGCCCGGGTGATGCAATTTTCATTCGAACCGGCCGATGGGCTCGGCGTGCGGAGCATGGGCCATGGGCCGTGTCCGAATCCGCGGCGGGACTTCACGCTTCCACGATGCCATGGGTGAAGGCTCGAGACGTATCGTTTCTCGGGAGTGACGCGGCGGCCGATGTCGCGCCTTCACAGGTCGAAGGTGTGGGGCTTCCGGTACACATTTTAACGGTTGTGGCGATGGGGGTTGATTTGTTTGACAATCAGAATCTTGAAGATCTAGCCGAGACTGCGGCTGAGTTGAACCGATGGGAGTTCATGTTGGTGGCTGCACCTCTTCCGGTCAAAGGTGGGACCGGGTCACCGCTGAACGCCTTGGCCATGTTCTAGGGTTGGGCGGTATAAGCACACGGGCCGTGAGTAGCGGTTCCGATCGAATCCGGATGTTTTTATGGTAGCGAGTTCGAGGTGTTATGGCGGCGTCTGATCAGATCGGACAGATGATCAAAGTGGCAGCGGAGGCGACGTCCGCCGAAGATTATGACACCGCAGAGCGAACACTCCGCCGACTCCTTCGCGTACAGGAGGCTGACCTTGGTTTATCTCATCCTGATGTTGCCAACACGCTTAATGACCTGGGTGTTGTTTGTGACCGTCTCGGTCGACCCGAAGAGGCTGAGTTTCTGTATCGCCGGGCCCTTGGTATTGCGAGGCGCGCACTTGGCCCGGGTCACACCTCTGTAGCTAAAAGTGTAGAAAATCTGTCGAAGCTTTACCGAGCTCAGGGCAAAACTGAGAAATTGGCAAAACTTTCCAGTGGTGGAGCTGTTGGTCTCAACACATCAAGTTCCGAAGAGAGTGCGGTCGTCACAGATGCCCCCGAACCACCTGCGGTGCCCACGGCGTCAAAAGATTTGGTCGATTCTTTGCAATCCAGTGACTCTGGACCGGACAACAGTAGTCAGACGGAAGACTCCCCGTTACCTAAATGGTTTACGAGGTGGTTCGGTGGCTTTGTGCTACTGGCGGTTGGTGGCGCGGTACTTGTTGTGTGGTTACTTTTTGATCGAAGTCCAGCAGTTGACTCTGCTAGTGATGACGGCGCCCGCACCTCACAACCACCGCAGTTATCCACTGGTGATACCTTCGTCGGTGTCGGGGAAGCGACTATCTTCCGTGAGACAGACCAGTCAGAAGCTCCACTATCAGCTGCGATTACGGCGACCGGGTCCGAGTCAAGTCGCGAGAACCTAAGCGCGTCACTCTCTTCTCCTCCGGATCGGACAGTGGAGTCGTTGGTAGCCGAAGCAATTACTTCCGGTGGAGAAGAAGATGACGAGTCTTTGACGCGAAGTGTGGGAACACTCGGGTCACGGACGACGTTGGTTGGTCCAGATACTGTTACCGTTGTGACTGCTGAGGTTTGTTCCCGGTTGGACACACGTAACGACGAGGGGAACTCGCTGGCAGAATGGAGATGTGACGCGGTCGGCGACCAGGCGATTCCGGGACAGTTGTTTTTCTACACGCGCATCAGGTCGCCACGGGGTACGACCGTTGCACATCAGTGGTTTCGAAACGATTCCCTAGTAGATACGGTTACTCTCGAGATCGGAGCCAACGCCGGACCGGGATATCGAACCTACAGTTCCCACACCGTGTCGGCTGAAGAACGCGGTCGGTGGCGTGTCGAGTTGCGGTCTCCAAATGAAACAGTACTTCATTCGGACGAGTTCGTCGTGCCCTAGCCATGCACTGGTTTTTCAGTCGATATAATCCCTGCCGTGCTGAGTGTTAACGGCAGGGCGATTTTGTTGCGCTCCATGGACATAGTTATCCAGACATTATTGACAGGCAGTTACCGGCTAGGTCAATTGCCGCTGAACCACACCGGCGTAACGGTTGGAGGGGCCATCAATCCAAGGGGCATGTGGTCACTGGTGCTGACGTTCATACTCTTTGCTTCAGCCGTAATTTCTGCCGCTGCTAACGCATCAAACGACGAGGCGTCATTAGAAATTGGAACTATCGAGGTAATTGCCAATGAGGTCTTCGATGGGACTGCCGACGAACAATCGTTTCTCTATCGTGTCGCCAACCGTATTCATGCAGGAACTCGCGAACATGTGATTCGACGAGAGTTATTGTTTGAAAGTGGCGATCCATTCAATCAAGAACTGATCGAACAAACGGAACGTAACTTGCGGTCGTTAAGATTTTTGCGGAACGCTCGTGTTGTAACAACACCGATTGACGACAACGGTGATGGTCAGGCAGAACGGGTTGATGTTCGGGTAGAGACGTGGGACACGTGGTCTTTGGAGCCAGTCATTCATTTTCGCCAAATCGACAATCACTCGATTTGGAAATTTGGTCTCATGAACAGAAGCGTTCTTGGGTTTGGCAAAGAACTTACTGTCAGTCGCCGCCGCAACTTGGACAGAACCATAGACCGCGCTTTGTATCATGATCCGCAGTTACTGGGGTCTCGGTTTGTACTTACGGCGTCTGCTGCTAGTTTAAGCGACGGGGCTGAAGGTTTACTGGCAATCGGTCGCCCCTACGTCTCGTTGGCGGATCCCTGGTCCGTGTCACTTACAGCCAATACGTTCAACCGCATGGATTCGTTGTTTGACAACGGGCGAGAGGTTGCTGTGTTACCCCATCACAGCCAGTCGAGTGATTTCGAGTTCGGTAGAGCCGTTCAGCGGCGCGCTACGAGTGCGGTCCGGATGCACGTGGCTTACCGGTCTAAGTTGGACCGGGTCGGAACAGATGTACGAGATTTCGGCATTGTCGAGGTCGGGTTTCAATCCTTAGAGCATCGATTCACTCAGTTGACCCACGTTAATCGTTTCGAACAACCCGAGGATTTTAACTTGGGAGCTCAATCGTGGGGGCGAATTGGGTTGTCAACCACAGCATTCGGCGGGGAAGAAGGGCGTGCAATTTTTGCGTCGGCTGGACATAGTCGTGGTTTCGACTTTGGGCCAGGGCACTTTCTAATGTTTGGTGGCAGTGTTGGCGGCCGTCACCAATGGGGGCGCTGGAGCAATGCGCTCGCTCATCTTCGTCTTCGCTACCTGCAAAAACAGTCGACGCGAACCGCGTTCGTAGGGAAAGCCGAATTTTATCGAGGTTATAACCTTGATGACGAAGTCCAAATTCTGTTGGGTGCTGCAACTGGTCTGCGGGGTTATCCGGTTCGACAGTTTGCCGGAACTCGGTCCTTATTGTTGACTGCCGAGGAGCGATGGTTCATCGCGGATGACGTTTTACAGCTTGTTTCGTTGGGGCTTGCAGTTTTTATGGATAGTGGGTTTGCCTGGAGCGCTCAGGAGTCGGTCGACCTGTCCGATTTAAAAACGGCCATTGGGGGGAGCCTGCTGGTGGGTAGTAATCGATTGTCGTCGAGTGGTTCGGCGCGGTTTGATGTTGGATATGCTGTCAACAAGGTGACCGCGGTTGGCCGCTGGGTGTTTTTCGCCGGATCCGATATTGAGTTCTAGGCTTATCTCGAAGATGCGGTAAGGTTCTGTTTGGTAGCCGTCCGCCGTGGGGTTCTTTATTGCTGCAGTGTCTGCAAGTTTCGCTTATTAGGTGTGAGTGTGTTGTTGACCTAACCTGATAACCAGCTCAAGTAGGCTGGTCCTAATCGAAACCCACCAGTGATGAACCTTGGAAGGAAAGCATCAGCCGCATTGGCCAGCAAGGCGTGACTGATCGCAAGGGCGAAAAGGTTTGGCTCCCGCCGAAACAGGCTACTCCAGAGCCATCCTCCCAGAAAAACTAGAACCATGAGTCCCACGTTCGGTGCATGAATAACAGCGAAGATCGTAGCTGCACATATCGGGGCTGATCGATTAAGTCCGGCATCAAGCAGTCTGAGGAGAACGAAACCTTGGAGTGCATACTGCTGAGCGAATCCCCACACTAGGTAATACAGAAAATTAACAATCGTTCGTCCAATGTCTATCTGAGGTGGTAAGAGCACTATGCTGACCATTGCAAGCGCAACGCCTGCTACGAGAGTCGGTCGAAGCATCATCCGGCTGGCCATGACAAAATTGTCAAGTCTGATACCGAGACGATTCAGAGAATCACCGTGCCAAATATTGGAACCTAGCATTACTGCGACAACTAGGAAGCGAATGCCAAAATCGAGCGTCAGCAAACCGAGAGGTTGAAGTACCCAAATAATGACGAGAATGGATGCAGGAACCACGAACAGTTCTATGGCAGAGACCCATGCGGACCAGGCGTCGCGACGTGGTGAACCTGTGGCGGCTTCCATCTTATTTCTGCTGGCGTCTGTTCAGGTGCTCTGGTTCACTGTATTGCCTGATCTTGATCCAACGGGCAATGTCTGGAGTGTCTCGCTTTTATTTGTCATTCTTGTTGGTGCCTATCTCGGACTCAGTGTCAGCGATGCACGTGAACGGATATGGTTTCTACTGGGCGGTTCGACTCGACGTCTCCTAATTGGCCCAGGGTTTCTTCTTATAGTTGCACTTGCCTATGCTTGGACAAACGGGCTCCCGATGGAACCGCGAGTTACCGTTTACGCCGCTTATCTTTTCGCGCCTCCCGTGTTGATTCTTCTTTGTTGCCGAAGCAGCGCATCGACGTCGCTGTGGGGGTTAGCTGCGGCGCTTCTTTTCTGGATGCCCATAGAGTTCGACCTGTTGCCTTCACTGCCGTTTCCTCCTCCGGATGGCTACGACGTTAGTCGGGTCGTTGCGATTGTTGCGGCATTTTATCTGTTTCTTGTCGGGTGGCCATTAAAAGGGATTGGCTATTCTCTGTCGTTTGGCTGGGACGATTTGAAATTAGCGGGTACGGCTTTTGTTGTCTACGCATTAGTGGCACTTCCGCTGGGGCTTACCATCGGGTTTCTGGCTTGGCGACCGGATGTCAGTATTGGAGGACTGTTGGTGACGCCGATCGTCATCTATTTGATCACGGCTCTACCAGAGGAGTTTCTGTTCCGAGGTGTAATGCAGAACATACTCATGCGTTACTGCGGTTCAACGATCGGCCTAACGCTGGCGGCTATTATTTTTGGGCTGGCGCACCTACCCGACCTGAGGTATGTCCTCCTCGCTACGTTGGCTGGATTTGCGTATGGGTGGGTATATTTGCGGACCGGAAGAATTACGGCGTCGGCTCAGACTCACACAAGTGTGAACTGGATCTGGGGTCTCTTGCTATCGTATCCATGAAGCATGAATTATCATGGGTTGATTTGATGTTTCGGTGGAGGTGTGCAGTAGTGAACAATAGCCTTATACGCGCCGAGTATCATTCGCGTTCCTAAGCGAGAACTTGGTGCGTTTGATATGGTCACCAACGAAAATGATCAATGGGGGATTCGCACACGGTCGAATTTCTCTTCGTTACTAGAGATTCATGCGCGATAACGTCGGTGGTTGGTTTTCCCGATTTCAGTTGCTGGTTCTCGCACTATCACTAGTAAGCCTGACGTCACTTGCGTGTGCTCCAGAACCCGATGGTGCTGTGGTGTTCGCCGACCATTGTGCCTCGTGTCATGTGGACCCTCTGTTTCCACGTGCACCTCACCTTGACATGATGCAGGGCTGGAGGCCGGAGTTGATTGTTATGACGCTCACTACCGGGCTCATGCAGGAGCAAGGTCAATTGCTCACTTCGAAAGAACAGCGGTCAGTGGCAGAGTTCATAAGCGTTGGCGGTGATGAGGATGCTGAATGAAGTAGCTCACCGAACCTTGCTTCAGGAAGATGCAGATATTGTTACCAGCATGACGCAAGATAGCGATAGTCTTCACTGAAAAATCTGTTGTTGTCTTTGGTTGCCCTAAGGTAGCCTAGCCCAGCGAGGAGCGTGAATTCATGAACCGTCTATCCTTGGTCCTCTCGCTTTTCCTGTTTGGTCTTGGTGGTGTTGCCAGCGGCCAAGTGCGGAGTTCTGAAATCGAGACGTCGTCTTTTGAGCCTGTCACCTGGGAACGTCTCGTCAACGCCGAAGAGGAGCCACAAAATTGGCTCATGTATTCCGGCACCTTTGATAGTAAGCGCCACAGTCGGCTCGACCAGGTCCATAATCGAAATGTAAATCGTCTTGAACTGAAATGGACACATCAACTGTCGGCATTGGACCGGGCTGAGACGACACCGCTCGTTGTCGACGGCGTCATGTTTATCACTGAAGCTCCCAGTAACGTGCTTGCCGTTGACGCTGCGACTGGCCGACCGTATTGGCGGTATGAACACGAGTTGCCAGAAGATCTACGTATTTGTTGTGGTCGGAACAACCGCGGTGTTGCGATTCTTGGCGATACGCTCTACATGAGTACGCTCGATGCACACTTGGCGGCTATCGACGCCAGAACCGGAAATCTTTTGTGGGCAGCTGAGGCCGCTGACTATCGGTCTGGCTACAGTAAGACGGCCGCGCCTCTTATTGTGAAGGACAAGGTGGTTACTGGCATCGCGGGTGGTGAATTTGGGATCCGGGGATTTCTTGATGCCTACAATGCCTCGACGGGCACGCGTGACTGGCGCACATATACGATTCCTAGTCCTGACCATCCGGACAACCAAAGTTGGTCTGGTGATTCGTGGCGCACCGGTGGCTCACCCACGTGGATCACCGGGTCTTATGACCCGGAACTTGACTTGGTGTATTGGGGGACCGGGAATCCAGGTCCAGACTATAACGGGGATGTACGAATAGGTGACAACCTGTACGCTGATTCAGCATTAGCCCTGGATGGAGACACTGGAGACTTGAGTTGGTATTTCCAGTTTACGCCGCACGACGTGCACGATTGGGATGCTATTCAGATACCCGTGCTTACCGACTTGGAAGTCGATGGACGGGTCAGAAAAGTGATGATGTGGGCCAATCGCAATGCATTTTTCTATGTCATTGATCGTGAAACAGGTGAGTATCTGTCTGGTACTCCGTTTGCGAAACAAACTTGGGCTGAGGGGTTAGACGAGAACGGTCGACCGATTCGACGTCCGAACACGTTTCCTACGCCAGAGGGCGTTTTGGTGGCGCCTGACGCAAGCGGTGGGACGAACTGGCAGTCTCCGGCGTACAGCCCTCGAACTGAACTGTTTTACGTGATGGCTTTTGATGGTGAGGCTGAGTTTTATATCCGTGACGAAGAGTACATTGACGGGGAACGATTTACTGGTGGGGGGCAACAGAGAATGTTGCCAATTGACAGCTACACGAGTGCGGTTCGTGCCATCGATCCACGAACTGGAAATCGTCGGTGGGAATACCAAGTGCAACCACAGACATGGTCAGGGCTACTTTCCACGGCTGGCGATATTGTCTTCGGTGGAACGGTTGATGGCTATTTCTATGCACTCGACGCTGTGAGTGGCGAAGAACTGTGGCATATTTCTCTCGGAGCGGAAGTTCGTGCCGCACCGATGACTTACGCCGTTGATGGTCAGCAGTATGTGGCGATTGCAGCTGGCAATGTTGTTTACTCCTTCGGACTTATAGAGGAAGTGGATTAGGCCCACTAACCCATGTCTAGCTTGCTGCCTAATGCGTTGTCTGGTGTGCAGCAGTGGAAGTTGAAATGACGGATGTTATTACCAGCGGTATTTTGATGACTGCCTCTAGATTTGTTGTTGGCGGGGCGCGGTCAGAATATTTTCAAGCGTTGGATGCTCAAACGGGCGAGTTTCTGTAGAAAAAAATCTTTGGTGGTCAGATAGAGAGCTCCCCAATGACCTACGAAGTCGATGACAAGCAGATTGTGGCTATTATCGCAGGACACTCCCTATCGGTATTTGCGCTTCGTGACTGATTTAACGGTATATTAGGGCAGTCAAAGTGTGGCTGTTGTGGCGTAATTCTTGGTATCTACAGTGATACTGTAGGCGTCTATATCTTGATGAGGTAGAAACGATGACTATTCGAGCATTCGGCTTTGTGGTTGCGTTCAGCTTGTTCGCAGTGCTTCTGTCGATTCCAGTCGCTGCACAATCTAGCGGTGGTTCAACGTCGGCGAACACGCCTGAAGGGCAGCCTGATATCAGCGGCGTGTGGGATTTCAGGACCGTCACTCCGCTTGAACGGCCCGAGGAATTTGCCGACCAGGCATTCCTTTCTGAAGAAGAGGTTGCAGCCTACGCTGCGCAGCGGGTTTTAGAAAACAACGCGGACCTGAACCGAGACGAGAAGAAAGAGATCACGACCGACCGAGGAACTGTCAATGGCACCCCTGAGACTCGTGACGTGGCCCTTGCCTACAACGATTTCTGGTGGGACCGCGGGACCGTCGTGGTCGAGACTCGACGGACGTCCTTGATTGTTGATCCACCAAACGGCCGTATTCCAGCCTTAACAGAGTCGGCAGCTGCTCGAAGGGCTGAACGTGTTCGCGTCAGTCAACGACCGACGGAGGGTCCAGAAGATCGTTCCCTCGGCGAGCGCTGTATCACTGGTTTTAATTCTGGTCCACCGATGTTGCCCGCTGCTTACAACATGAATGTGCAAATTTTTCAGACCCCAGATCACGTCGTCTTGTTAAATGAGATGGTGCACAACGCACGTATTATTCCATTGGATGGAAGTGGGCATTCGGAGGTGCCGCTGTGGACCGGTGTGTCGAGAGGGCATTGGGAAGGGGAAACTCTTGTTGTCGAAACTAAGAACTTCTTGCGGGAGACTAGTTTTCAAAATTCGAGCAACAAAATGCATTTGGTAGAACGGTTCGAGCGGATGGATGACAATACATTGCTCTACACGTTTACCGTCACGGACCCCACCACGTGGACCGAACCGTGGACGGTGGAGCTTCCAATGCGTCAGAGCGAACTCCCGATATATGAATACGCTTGCCATGAAGGCAACTACGGTATGCCAGGCACGCTGAGTGGTGCTCGCGCGATCGAGCGGGAAGTCGGAGAATAAGTCGAGTCTTTTGGGACTAATACTGACGCCTTGCTATTGAGCTTTCTGCAAACGGAGTAGTAACTACCCTGGACAGCCGACTTTGAGAGATCGAGGTCGGCTGTTTCGCCTTAGACTGCGCTTAGCGTGATCAATTGATAAGAATTTAGGACCAGTTGAGCTGGGAGAACGGTCTGACTACCTGTAGATAGAATGAAGGGACATCAGGATGGCAACACGTAGAAGTATTTTTCTAGCATTAGTCGTTTCGCTGGTTTTTCCTACCGTAGGCTGGACCCAGGGCCTTCCGGTCGTGGCGCCTGCGGACGTCGGTCTTTCTTCGGAGCGCCTAGAGAGATTAGAACAGGTTGTTCAGGGCTATATAGACGCCAATGCTGTCGCGGGGGCCGTGACCTTAGTAGCGCGGAAGGGCGGGCAAGCACATCTTCAGGCTTACGGTATGGCGGATAGAGCGACCGGTCGGGCAATGACTCCTGATGCTATCTTTCGATTTGCGTCAATGACTAAGCCAATCACGAGTGTGGCCGTAATGATGCTCTATGAAGAAGGGCATTTTAAGCTCAACGACCCAGTTGGGCGTTACATTCCAGAGTTGTCCTCGCTCGAGATCCTTGCGGCGAATGAAGACGGAGGTGACGGGTTTTCGCGTGTTGCGGCCGAACGGTCCATCACCATTCGCCAGTTACTGACCCATACGTCGGGTATCAGTTATCGGTTTCTTGGTGATCTTGGCGCGACTCCGGCTCAGAGCCATGTTTCTGAACTCTACGGATCAGCAGGGATTGTTGATGGTCTTTCGGAGTACACCGGCACGATCCAAGACATGGTGAACAATTTGGGTGAGCTACCACTTTTGCATGAACCCGGGGCTGCCTTTACTTACGGTTTGTCAACGGATGTCTTGGGTCGACTCGTGGAAGTAGTTTCGGGGATGTCATTTGACGAGTTTCTTCGCACCAGGTTGTTTGAGCCACTGGGAATGAATGACACCTTCTTTTATATTCCAGCAGACAAGGCTAACCGACTTGCGTCGCTCTACACACCGAACGCTGTAGGCGACCTTGATGAGGTTGACGGGACTGTAGATGGGGAGCATCTTGTCTATTCCGCAACGTACTCCGCTGGTACGGCTCGCACAAATTTTTCTGGTGGGGCCGGTCTAAACTCAACCATTTTTGACTACTCCCGGTTTTTGCAGATGTTACTGAACGGAGGTTCCTTTGGCGGAGCTCGGATTCTCAGTCCAGTGACAGTTGACCTAATGACACGCGATCATATTGGCGAAATTCCGAATGGTTCGGTCGTGGCTCCGGGGAGTGGAGGCTTTGGTTTGGGGTTTGCTATTACCGGAGATCCTGGTGTGGACGGAGAACTTGGCTCTGCCGGCGCCTATTATTGGGCCGGATTTTTTAATACGAGTTTCTGGGTGGACCCCAAGGAACAGCTGTTCGGAATTTTGTTAACGCAAGTTTTTCCGTCTGGGTCGGATATTCAGGAAAAATTTCGACTCATGACGTACCAGACAATTGTTAATTAGGGATTAGGAATGGTTCGGTTGTCTGGATTTCTTTACATCGAATCGATGATGGCGTTGAAGGTCTTGCTGGGACGCATTGCTTGTTCAGATAAGACTGGGTCAGGGCGATAGTAACCGCCTAGGTTGATTGAGTCACCTTGACTGGCAAGTAATTCCGCCGTAATCACAGACTCGTTTTCGGTGAGCTGCTTGGCGATCGTGAAGAATCTCGATTTAAGTGCAGCGTCTTGGTCTTGGGCTGCTAGCGCCTGCGCCCAGTACAATGCGAGGTAGAACGTACTCCCCCGATTGTCGATTTCATTGACTTTTCGTGAGGGGTACCTGGCATTTTCCAAGTAGGTGCCGATCGCTTCGTCAAGTGTCTGAGCTAACAGTTCTGCGCGGTCATTATTGTTGTTTCTGGCGACTAACTGAAGCGACGGGACCAACGCGCAATATTCACCAAGAGAATCCCATCGGAGATGTCCTTCTTTGATGAATTGCTGAACATGTTTCGGCGCAGACCCACCGGCACCAGTTTCGAATAAACCGCCGCCATTCAGTAGTGGCACGATCGAAAGCATTCTTGCACTTGTGCCCAGTTCGAGAATGGGAAAGAGGTCCGTCAGATAGTCACGCAGTACGTTACCGGTCACCGATATCGTATGTTGACCGTTTCGGACCCTCACCAGTGAAAATCTCATGGCGTCGGCTGGTTTCATGATTTGAATATCTAGAGCCGTTGTGTCGTGTAGGGCTAGGTATTCGTTTACTTTCTTAATAATTTCGCTGTCGTGAGCCCGATTTTCATCTAACCAAAAAACCGCCGTCGCGCTTGATGCAGTGGCTCGGGCTACGGCGAGCTTGACCCAATCTTGAATGGGCTCATCTCTTGTCTGACACATACGGAAGATGTCGCCCTCTTGAACTGCCTGCTCCAGTAGAACGGCATCAGTGTCGTCGACAACACGAATTGTGCCTGCTGCTGGTGCCATAAAGGTTTTGTCGTGTGAACCGTACTCTTCTGCTTTCTGAGCCATCAAGCCAACGTTAGAGACGCTTCCCATTTTCGCTGGGTCAAATTGCCCGTTTGCTTGGCAATCTTCAATGATGGCCTGATACATTGTGGCGTAACTGCGGTCTGGGATCATTGCGATGGTGTCCTGCAACTCATCATCCTTGTTCCACATTCGGCCGCCATCTCGTACGACATTGGGCATTGAGGCATCGATAATGACGTTATTCGGAACGTGAAGATTGGTGATGCCCTTTCGTGAGTCAACCATGGCTAAAGATGGACGTGTTTCGTAGACCGCAGCAATATCATTTTCGATCTCAGTTTTTGTTCCTGCAGGAAGTTTGTTCAGTTTGTCGAGAACGCCAGCTAGGCCATTGTTGACGTTGGCTCCGATCGTTCGGAGTGTATCTGCGTGTTTCTGCAACGCCTCTTCGTAATAAACCGATACGCAATGTCCAAACATCACTGGGTCTGAGACTTTCATCATCGTTGCCTTCAGGTGCAGCGATAGAAGAGCGTCCTGGTTTTCAGCTTCCTTGATCGTATGAGAAAAAAAAGTCCTGAGTGCAGCTACACGCATCACCGCACTGTCGATAACTTCACCTGCTAACACGGAGACTTTTTCTTTCAGAACGGTCGCTTGACCGTCGTTGTTGACGAACTGAATGGTTACATTGGTCGCTTGTGCAAGCGTGGTCGATTGTTCGCTGCCGTAGAAATCATTTTCTGTCATATGGGCCACGCGGGTTCGCGAACCCGACGTTGGCCAATCTTTCATCATACGATGCGGGTGTTTTTGAGCGAACGTTTTGACTGACACTGCCGCGCGACGGTCCGAGTTGCCTTCGCGTAGCACCGGGTTAACGGCTGAGCCCAATATTTTAGTAAAACGAGCCTGTAGTTCGCGCTCGCTGTCGTTGACTGGTTCTTCGGGATAGTCCGGGATGTCATGGCCTTGGTCTTGCAGTTCCTTAATTGCTGCCTGAAGTTGGGGAATCGAGGCACTAATGTTTGGGAGCTTGATAATGTTGGCAGCTGGGGTTTTCGCCAACTCGCCGAGCCGGGTCAACTCATCAGGAATCTTTTGCGGGTCAGTGAGTTGGTCTGGAAAGTTGGCCAGAATCCGACCTGAAAGAGAGATATCGCTCGTTTCGAACTCTACGCCACTGCCTTTTGCGTAGGCTTGCAGAATAGGCAGAAGTGAATAGCTCGCTAGTGCGGGCGCTTCGTCGATCTTGGTCCAGATGATGTTGGCGGATGACATTGCTTTACTTTGTTTGTTAAAAGCGCCATGCTGTCATGGCAACGGCCACAAATGGTGGCGATAACCCCTTATGGTATCGCGATTGCGGTCGACCAAGCACGGACCTGGGCTTGCGAAGCGTAAAATGAACCCGCCCGGTGGGTTTGAGAAGTTAGGCACACTTAGGAGGACCCATGTTGATACGTCTCTGTTTGTTCGTTGTCGGCACAATGTTAATCCTATCCGGGAGCGCTTTCGCGCAACCTGAGGATGAAGTTTCGGCGGTGCCTTTAACACCGTGGGGGCACCCGGATTTACAGGGAGTTTGGGATTTTCGTACTGCCACGCCACTCCAACGCCCTGCCAGTCAAGCTGACAAAGCATTCTTAACTGAGGAGGAAGCGGCTGCTATTGAGGCACAAGGTGCGGCGCGGCGGGCGCGCCTGCTTGAGCCGAGCGAAGTCAGAACTGAGCCGTTAGCTGCAGGTGGTGGTGGACGAGCGGTGGGTGCCTACAACGACTTCTGGTTAGATTATGGAACCAACGTGATTGCGGACCGCAGGACGTCGCTGATCGTCGATCCTCCTGATGGCCGACTTCCTCCGTTGACAGCAGAAGGTGAGGGGTCGCGACAGATTGGGTCCTTGTGGGAGGACCTTCCGATTGTGGCACCAGTTCGTGTGCGTAGTGCTGGCACAGGGTCCGACCATCCCGAAGACCGAGGGTTAGCAGAACGGTGCCTGATGGGATTCAATAGTGGACCGCCAATGATGCCGAGTGGCTACAACAACAATATGCAGTTGTTCCAGTCAGCCGACACAGTGGTGATTGTCAACGAGATGGTACACGATGCACGAATCATTCCACTCGATTCAAACAATGCGCTGGCGGACAATATCCGACAATGGATGGGTAGCTCCCGTGGGCATTGGGACGGGAACACGCTGGTTGTCGAAACATCGAATTTCAGTAGTAAAAGAGCGAGCTTTGATCCTTCAGCGATGACAGCAATCGGAACGGGTGAGACAGTTCACCTCACGGAACGGTTCAGTCGCTTGGACCCTGCGACCCTACTTTACGAGTTTACGATTGACGATCCGGCTACGTTCACAAAACCATTTACCGTAGCCATTCCGATGCGGCACTCTGTCGAACCGATGTTTGAGTATGCTTGCCACGAGGGCAATTACGGTCTCTTGAATATTTTGCGTGGCGCTCGTGTGGATGAATTGACGTCCCCGAGTGCTCGATGAGTTTTCGAAACTAGGATATTGGTCTATGGACCCCTTATTCTTGTGGGTCGAATCAAGTGCCTTTAGTGTGTGGGCTCGTGAATCAACCTCAGTCTTTGCATTCCCTACTTTCCTAGCGGGTCATGCATTGGGTATGGCCTGTGTTGTGGGGATCAATGTCGCTGTTAGCTTACGCCTTCTGGGCGTTACACCAGGTTTTTCAGGAACCGAACTGAAGAAAGTTTTTCCTTTGTTTTGGGTAGGTGTTTGGTTGGCAGTGATTTCAGGGACCATCTTGTTAATTGCGTATCCTACGAAGGCTCTCACTAACCCATTTTTCTACGCCAAGCTGGTCTTTGTTGGCCTAGGTTTTTGGCAAGTAAGGATGATCGAAAACAAGGTGCTCGGCAATCCTGATCTGGACATACCACCGAGCCCGAAATGGGTGCGGTTGTTAGCCGTGTCATCAATGGTGTGCTGGTTCGGCGTGATCGCCACCGGGCGGTTTCTTGCTTACACCTATGGTCGACTTTTGGTCAACTGGTAGGTTTCGAAGATGGGAGAACTGCAACTGTGGTTGGTCGAGACACTCGGAAGCGTTGACGCCGTCTCGACGCTCATGCGCACCAGGTGGGCGTGGCCTATTTGTGAGACGCTTCATTTTTTTGGGCTGTGTCTG
>CAZUZW010000042.1:0-23064 GCA_964624855.1 uncultured Vicinamibacteraceae bacterium | reverse complement strand
CGTAGCACAGCGATGTGGTAGGCAAGAAGCTGAAGAGGAATCACCATCAAGATCGGCATTAAGAGTGGGTGCGTTGGCGGGACTGGAATGACAAAATCATTCTTGTCCAGCACTTTGCGAAAGGCTTCAGGGTCGGTATCTGTTACTACGATCACCGCCCCGCCGCGGGTCTTGGCCTCTTGGAGATTCGCCATCATTTTGTTGAAGACGGTACCGCTGGGCACCAGAGCAACAACAGGCATCTTCTCATCGATGAGCGCAATAGGGCCGTGTTTCATTTCTCCCGCTGGATAGCCTTCGGCGTGGATATATGAAATTTCTTTGAGCTTTAGAGCGCCCTCGAGTGCGATTGGGTAGTTAATTCCTCGACCGAGATACAAGAAGTTCGTATGTCGATAAAACTGCTTAGCTATCTCGGCTACCGCCGTGTCACACGTCAAACTGTGTTGGACCAACCCTGTTAATTGTGTCAAACCTTCGATCAGGCGATGAACTTCATCTTCAGCAATAGTTTTTCGGACTTTGGCCAGGTGTAACGCAAGCAAACTTAAGGCCACGAGCTGAGCAGTGAATGCCTTTGTCGACGCTACGCCAATTTCTGGGCCGGCGTGGGTATAGACCGTGCCGTCGGCCTCACGGGTCGCCATGCTTCCGACGACATTGCATATAGCGATACTTCGGGCGCCGTGTTGTTTGGCTTCTCGGAGGGCTGCTAATGTGTCAGCGGTTTCTCCAGATTGCGTGATCACAATGGCAAGCGTATTCTCGCCGGCCATGGGATTGCGGTATCGGTATTCGGAGCCGTAATCGACGTCAACTCGGACCCGGGCGAGTTGTTCAATGAGAAACTTTCCAACAAGGCCAGCATGCCACGAGGTGCCACAGGCGAGAATCACTACTTGATCAACGTTCTGAAGGTCTTCGACAGAGAGGTTGAGCTCACCGAGAATGACGGCGCCTTGCTCTTCCGACAGTCGACCTAGGATTGTTTCTTGAACGGCCCACGGTTGGTCAAAGATCTCCTTCAACATGAAATGCTTGTAACCAGCTTTTTCGGCCATGACGGGGTCCCATTGAATTCTTTCGGTTGCCTTTGACACGCTGCGTCCGGCAAAGTCCGTAAATTCGACATGGGACCGTGTGATGATCGCCATCTCTTCATCGCCGAGAAACACAACATCCCGGGTGTGGCTCAGTACTGCTGGAATATCCGATGCGACCAAGAATTCACCGTCGCCCATTCCGAGAATAATCGGGGGACCATTCCGAACGGCAACAATTTTCTCCGGATCGTCAGCTGCGACGAGAGCGAGGCCAAATAGGCCGCGCAAGTGGCCCAGAGCACGACGCACAGCGTTTTCCAGACCATCATCGCGCATTTCTCGTTCGACGAGGTGGGCTACGACTTCGGTGTCAGTTTCTGTTTCAAAATGGTGCCCTTCGGTTTCGAGTTGGTGTTTTAGCTCAAGATAATTCTCGATGATCCCGTTGTGGACGACTACAATTTGCCCGGTGCAATCACGATGAGGATGTGCGTTTTCTTCTGTTGGTCGTCCGTGCGTGGCCCATCGAGTATGTCCCACGCCGTAATCACCTTGGACCGGCTGTGAGCGGATGGCTTTTTCAAGTTGGGACAGCTTTCCAGCACTACGCCTGATCTCGACAGTGCCAGCCTTAATGAGAGCAATCCCTGCGGAATCATAACCTCGATATTCCAGCCGCCGAAGACCTTCGACTAAAACCGGGACCGCGTCTTTAGAACCGATGTAACCGATGATGCCGCACATGACGAGTAAGCCTCAGTGGATGAAATCTCAGTCTCGAGTTGAGACAGTAAGGATTACGGATTTGTCTATCTTGTGCAACGACAGCAAGGTCATTCGTTGGACAACTACTCAGACTTGCGCTTCTTTTCCACCCAATTTTCTTTGTTCTGTTGATGCGACCGGGCAATGCCGAGTGCGTCAGATGGCACATCATCCGTAATGCACGAGCCGGCAGCAACGTAGCTGTTTTGTCCTAGTTTCACAGGTGCAACCAGTTGGGTGCCACTGCCGATGAAGACGCCATCGGCAATGGTCGTTTGGTTCTTAGCGACACCATCGTAGTTGCAAGTGATTGTGCCGGCTCCAACATTGACGCGGTCTCCAATGGTTGCGTCACCGAGGTAGCTTAAATGGCTGGCCTTTGAGTTTTGGCCAAGACGAGTGCGTTTCGTTTCGACAAAATTGCCAACCCGCGCCTCTTTTTCTAGCGTCGAGCCGGGCCGCAAGTGTGCAAATGGCCCAGCGGAACTTCCAGAAGCTAGATGTGATTCGGTAATGACACAACAGTTCCGAATTTTGCAATCATCCTCGATAGTTGAATCTACTACGCGCACCCATGACTCAAGCTCACATCTCTGTCCCACTTTCGTCCGCCCCTCAAGGCGCACCCCTGGGCGAATAATCGTGTCGGAACCAACCGTAACCTCGTCATCAATGTAAGTTGTTAACGGGTCTTCGATAGTAACACCCGCCGCCATCAATTCTTCGTTCTTGCTTTTTCTCACGATGGAGCTCACCTCCGCCAGTTCGGTCTGGCTGTTGATGCCTCGGATTTCGTCAGGCGTTTTGGCATTGACAGTAGAAACTCGGAACCCCTGTTGTAGGTACAGAGGAACAAGAGTTGGAAGATAACGTTCGTGTTTGGGTCCAGCTTCTGGGATTTGTTCGAGCGCTTTGAATAGGGGCGGGATATCAAAGACGTAAATACCACTGTTAACCTCATGAATGTTTCGTTGAGTTTCAGTGGCGTCAGTTTCTTCGACGATGCGAACGATCGTGCCGTTCGAGCGTACAACTCGTCCATACCCGGATGGATGAGAAAGAGTAGCGGTTAAGATTGTTGCAGCGGCACCGGTGGCCTCGTGTTTCTCAACGAGCGTAGTGAGTGTCGAGCGTCTGATCCGAGGAACATCTCCTGACAGAACAACGAGACTGCCTCGGATGTCCTCGAAAAAGGCTTGTGCTTGTTGGAGCGCATGGGCTGTACCAAGTTGCGCGGTCTGCTTAACGAAACGGAGGTTGCTGTACCGACCGAGAGCGTTCTGGACGCGTTCTGACTCGTGGCCAACCACAACGGTGGTTGTAAGCGGGTTAACCGCAATAGAAGTTTCTAGGACCCGTTCAATTAGAGACCGACCGGCAAGATTATGAAGTGCCTTTGGCCGCTGACAGCCCATCCTCGTACCCTGCCCGGCTGCGAGGATGATAACGTGTCGGTCTCGCCTCATAATGCAAGCAAGTTTATAACGGTCGCGGCAGCACTTTGGAGCGTCCGGTTTCAGTCTGCGTGATCTTCGTTCGGTTCATCGGATGGAGAAGCCAACATTTGTTGGACAACCTCGTCCTCCTGCAATGCGTCGAAACTCGCTTCGTGCCGAGCTAAAAAACGGTTGTCCGGATTGAGTTCGATGGCCTGTCGAAGATAGTTGACCGCTGCTTCTTTGTTTCCAGATGTCGCATGTACAACGGCTAGCATGTATTGAATTTCCTCGCGGTTGCCGGCGTTTGCTTCGGCAGTCTCTAATTGCTCTAGCGCCCCTTGTTCGTTTCCAGCATTGAGCGCCAAAGTAGCTGCGTAGATCCTTTCCTCCACAGTTTTCGGCGCGACAACCTCGCGTTGCTGTCGTCCGCAGACCTGCAAATAACGCTGACTTCTTTCGTTCAAATCTACTTCTTCAGGGAAGTCATTGACGAGCTTTTCAAATTGCGCAGCGGCGCGGCTGAAATTTCGACGCTGCAGAGAGCCTAAAGCCTTTTCATAGAGGCCAACAGCCTTCAAGTGTTTCTCCTCGCGCGCCTTAGCGGCTTTCAAGGCTCTGTCATTTATCGAATTGCGCCGCGCCGGAGCTTTTGCCCGCTTGCGTGTTGTCTTTGCAGTCGAAACTTTGCTCACCTTTTTCTTGGGTTTAGATTTCTTGGCCATAGTAGCTTTGAGGGCACGCACCATAGCAGAATGACACAGGGCCGATCAAGTGAATGATAAGAGCAACTAATAATATGTTATATGACCTATTTAAGGTTTGTTTTCCTCGAGGATTTTATAAATGGCTCCTGGCTTGAGCCCATACTTTTTTGCGACTTCCTTTATTGCCTCACGTTTTGACGAACGAGAATAGGCTATTTGACCAAAATAGTCTAAAACGTTCTGGTTTTTTACAGCTGGCATTGGTTCGGTGCTCGGAGCAATCACAATGGTAAACTCACCTCTAGGGCGGCCGAGCTGCTCGATAACGGACAATATAGGTCCATTGACCAATTCTTGGTGCGCTTTGGTCATTTCTCGGCATACTGTAACCTGCCGATTGCCGAGCACCTCAGCCATATCCTGGAGTGAGCCTAGTAGTCTGTGCGGTGCTTCGAAGATAATTAGAGGGCGAGTTTCTGACGTTAGGGTTCTGAGCCACTTCTTTCTAGCGGAAGACCGATTTGGTGGAAAGCCAAGGAATGTGAATTGGTTTTTGACAAGTCCAGAAACCGCAAGAGCTGCTAGGATTGCGCTCGCTCCAGGAACAGGGTCGATTGGAAGACCTCGCTCGACGGCAGTTCGTACAAGGTGCAGTCCGGGGTCTGACAGCAAGGGGGTTCCGGCGTCTGTAACGAGGGCGATCGATTGGCCAGCTTCGAGGCGTTTTATTAAGCTTGGCGTTCGTTGTTTCTCGTTGTGCTCGTGCAGGCTGATCGTAGGGGTGACGATTTTGTAACGATTGAGCAGCTTAGCGGTCCGCCGGGTGTCTTCAGCAGCGATGAGAGAGACGTTCCCAAGTAGTCGAATGGCGCGGAAGGTGATGTCTTCTAGGTTGCCGATAGGCGTTGCAATGAGGTAAAGAATTCCTTTTGACATCGTTGACCCTACGCGGGAGTCGGATTTTGTTTGCCTTGCGCACGGGCAAGACCGATCGTGAGGAATGAGGTGTCTATATTGTACCATTCACAAGATAGTGAACTGGTGGAGTCTAATGGAGGGGGAGTTGGCGACATTTGGTGTCTGAACGGTCCAATACGGCTATGAAACCATCTCGGTCTGGATATTCCACGGAACCCCTCTCGCACTTCGTAGATGACTATCTTGGTTATCTCCACGAAAGCCATCCTACGGAGGCGGCTTTTGACGGGATTCATCTTTACGATGATCTGCTTGAAGACTATTCACGTGAGTCAATTGACAGACAAGCTCGAGAATTGGGTGGATGGGCTCGCAGGCTGGAGGGTATTGACACATCGACGTTGAGAGGTGAAGAACGAGTCGAACGTCGAATGTTGACCGATAGTATTCGAGCGAGACTGTTCGGATTAGAAGAGCTTCGGCCTTGGCAGCGGAATCCGTTGCACTACGCCACGACATTGGCGAATAGTGTGGCGGGGCAGGTTTTGTTTGCGTACGGTCCGTTGACTGACCGGGCGCGTCGCGTTGTGTCTAAGTTGAGACAAACGCCACGTTTTTTGGAAGCGGCTCACAAGAACGTATCCGACCCTCCCGGTTTATTCGCAAAGGTGGGCATCGAAACTTTTGAGGGCGTACGGGACTTCTTCGAGCGTGATTTGCCCCTAGCATTCCGAGACCTTGATGACATGCATTTACTCGGTGATCTCGCCGATGCTTCGTCACTTGCACTTGCCGCGCTTAATGAGCACATTGGACATTTACGCGAGTCGGTCGCACCAAGAAGCCGCGCATCATTCCGTCTTGGCGAAGACCGATTTGGACAGCTACTTCGCTTGACGGAGGGAATCGACATTCCCGCCCAGCGCCTTCTCGAAATAGCCCTCACGGATCTTGAGGCGACGCAGGAAGAATTCAGGCGAGTTGCAAGCCAATTAGGAGGCGACCCGCTAGAGGTATGGAGCGACGTCAAAACAAGACATCCAAGCGCCGATGAATTGATTGGTGTGGTCAATCGGCAACTTGAGGACCTCATTACATTTGTCCGAAGGAAGGGTCTCGTGACGGTTCCGGATCACGAGTTGATCAAAGTGGCGCCAACCCCACAGTTTTATCGATGGACCTTTGCGAGCATGTGGTCGCCAGGGGCCTTCGAATCAAAAATGCTCCCCGCGCACTACTACATCACGAATGTTGATCCTAATTGGTCGGAGGAACGCCAAGAGGAACACTTACGAGATTTCAACTATGCGACACTTCCCTCGATATCAATCCACGAAGTTTTTCCGGGGCATTTTCTTCATTTTGAACACCTGCGCCGTTTGCAAGCGCCTCTCCGCAAGTCAGCATTGCTAATGCCGGTTTCATTAGTAGAAGGATGGGCACACTATGCCGAACAGTTGATGTTTGATGAAGGCTACGAAAAGGGAAATGCAGAGATCAAGCTTGGCCAACTGGCTGAAGCGCTTGTCCGTTTGGCTCGAACGATTGTAGGAATTCGACTGCACACAGAGGACCTTTCAGTTGAACAGGGTGTCCGATTCTTTAAAGAGGAAGCTTTTCTCGAAGAGAGCACGGCGAGAAGCGAGGCTGAACGCGGGACCTTTGACCCGCAGTATGTGTTGTACGCGGTCGGCAAGGCAATTTTGCTCAAATTCAGAGCTGATTACGAGGCTAAAGTCGGCGACAGGTTCTCATTGCTGGAGTTTCATGACCAATTGTTAGGCCAAGGTGCGCTGCCTTTTTGGGCACACCGTGAGTTAATGCTGGGGGAGTCTGGAGCGCTACTCGATTAAGCTGCGGGATCCCGTAAATTGAAAGACTGTTAGCCTGTACTAGAATCTTGAGAGACCATGCCTCTTTATGAGTACCAATGCGACAAGTGTGAGCATCGTTTTGAGTTAATTCAAAAATTTTCTGATGCGCCTGTGTCGAATTGTCCAAAGTGTGATGGTGCGGTAACGAAATTGTTGTCGTCACCAGCCATCCAGTTTAAGGGCACGGGCTGGTACATAACCGATTACGCGCGTAAACCGAGTGGTGGCGAGGCGTCTGGTTCTAAGAAATCGGATGATTCCTCGAAGAAAGACAGTTCGGAGAAGAAAAAAACCACTGATTCGAAAGCGCCAAAGCCTTCCAAAGATAAGTGATTGGGCTTGAGCAGGATGGAGTTGTCGCGCGGAAGTGCTACCGTAACGATTCTAAATAGTCTCTCAAGTCCGGTTCTAAGTCAGGCTGGGCTAACGCGAAGTAGATAAGGGCTTTGATGTATCCGAGTTTGGTGCCGACGTCGTGTCGGACACCAGAAAGTTCACAGGCATAAAGCGGTCGTCGTTGAAGCAGAAGCCGAAGGCTGTCCGTAAGCTGCAACTCGCCACCAGCATCTTGGTTGGTTTGCTCGAGTGTCTCAAACACTTCCTGGGTCAGTATGTAACGACCGATGATGGCGAGGTTCGACGGAGCGCGGTTCGGGTGAGGCTTTTCTACTAAGTCTTTTACTTCGAATACACCGTTTCCGAGAGGAGCGGCATCGATTATTCCGTAGCGGCCGATCGCTTCATGGGGTACGCGTTCGACTAGAATGATTGGATTTTTGACCTCATTAAAGACCTGAATCATCTGGCGAAGTGCTGGTGGATTGGCATCGATAACATCATCGGGCAGGGCCACGGCAAACGCCCCATTGCCCACCGCAGTCTTAGCCATCAGCACAGCATGTCCAAGCCCTGCAGGTTCCGCTTGGTGGACGGTTGTTATGTCGGCCATTGAGGCCAGTGCGCGCACCTTTTTGAGGTCGAGTTCTTTTCCGCGTTTGGCCAGCAGTGCTTCAAGGCGTTCATTTGGTTCGAAATAGGATGGTGTCATCGTGTTATCTGGATTGGTGACCAGCACGATTTGGTTAATCCCGGAGTTGACTGCTTCTTCAACACCACACTGAATCACTGGACGGTCCACTATTGGAAGCAATTCTTTCGGAAAGGCTTTTGTGGCGGGAAGAATACGCGTGCCAAGGCCAGCGATTGGGAAAACGACGGTTTTAACTGAAGAGTCCATGTTTCTGTGATCGTATCCTACGTGTTAGTAGTTCTAGAGCGATAGAGAATCTGAGACTGGTCTAGAATGATTCCCACGCTATCTAAGGATTTATTGACCAATGCTTGACCCTATATTGTTTCGAGAAAAAATTAACCAAGTCCGTGCAGGTATGGACCAGCGAGGGGCCAAGCTCCACGACGAGATTAATTTTCTTATAGAGCTGGATACAGAACGCCGCAAAGTGCTGCCGCTTCTCGAAAATGCGAGGAGCGAGCGCAAGGATGTTGGTGGTCAGATCGCTCAAGCCAAGAAAGAGGGACGCTCCGTTGACGACCTTCTCAAAGTTGGCCAGGCCCAAGGTGAACGAATCGCTTCTCTTGAAGAAAAACTCGGACGAATAGAGAGTGACCGTCATCGATTATCGCTCACATTACCCAATCTACCCCACCAGACGGTTCCGGTTGGGAAATCAGCTGCTGAGAATGTTGAAATCCGCCGCTATGGAACAGCCAAAAAACTTGATTTTACTCCCCAACCTCACTGGGACTTAGGCGTAGACCTTGGCATTATTGACTTGGAGCGTGGCACAAAGATCGCGCGCTCGCGTTTTTCCGTACTGGTTGGTGCAGGGGCCAGACTAGAACGCGCCCTGATCGACTTCATGCTCGACCTTCATACATCGGAGCATGGTTACACCGAAGTCTCACCACCGTTTCTTGCGAACACAAATGCGTTGCTGGGTGCGGGGAACCTTCCAAAATTTGAGGAAGATCTATTTAAGGTTGCGGGAGACTGGAATCTTTATTTGATTCCTACCGCTGAAGTACCCCTCTGCAACATGCATAGGGACGAAATTCTTGATGGGAGGAAACTCCCGATTCGGTACGTAGCTTACACACCGTGTTTCCGTAGCGAGGCAGGGTCTTACGGAACGGATGTTCGTGGGCTCATCCGCCAGCATCAATTCGACAAAGTCGAACTTGTAGCTTATTCCATCCCGGAGCAGTCATACGATATTCATGAGGAACTAACCAAACACGCGGAGGAAGTGCTTAAACGTCTCGAGCTTCCCTTTCGAACCGTTGCTTTGTGTACCGGCGATATGGGTTTCGCTTCTGCCAAGACTTATGACATTGAGGTTTGGCTACCGAGTCATAACACCTATCGTGAAATATCCTCCTGCAGCAACACGGAAGCTTTTCAAGCCCGGCGGGCCAATATCAGGTTTAAGCGGGAAGGGCGGAAGTCCAAATCGGAGTTTGTCCACACGCTCAATGGTTCGGGCGTTGCGGTTGGCAGAGCGCTGGTGGCAATACTTGAAAATTATCAGCAGGGCGATGGGTCAGTCATTATTCCGGAGGTCTTGCGCCCGTATATGCGAGGCCAGGAAGTGATCGAACCAAGACCGTAGGTTCACAGGTGTGGGTGAAGACGTGTTTGTCTTCATGGTGAGGAGGGATGGCCGAGTGGTTGAAGGCGGCGGTCTTGAAAACCGTTGGCGGGGAAACTCGCTCCTGGGTTCGAATCCCAGTCCCTCCGCCATTTTCTCCTGGCACGCTTCCGGGCTCTCTTTATTGGTTCGCCAGATGGTAGGAAGATCTATACTCTTGGTCCTTTTTGAGGCAACATTAAGGAGAAGTTGTGGGTATTATGCTGCCCAGAACTCTCAACTAGAAGCCAAAGGCTGGTCGGGTGTATAAGAGACGTAGTCCCACGCGACTACAGGAGGAAATGAGCATGACAACCCAAGTTCAACGTCTGGCGGCTGTCGTGATTGTCTGTCTGTCTCTTCCCAACGTTGGTTCTGTCGTTTCCGCGAACAACAGCGACGAATGGTCGCCGGGGCCGACTTCGTGGATCGGCGACCTAGAACCGATTTCTGAAGCCGAATGGAACTACGACCGGGCCGCACATCTACTCGAGCGCGCGGGGTTTAGCGGCACTCCTACAGAAATTAGGAAGCTTGCCAGTCTGACCCCAGAGGCGGCGGTTCGGTCACTTGTGAATTACGACACGATTAACAATGACCACCTGATGCCGTTTGAACACTCTGGCTTGTGGGACGAAACATTGCTTGATTTTCCGTCAAGTCGCCCTGCAGCCACAGACCAAGCCAGAGCGAAGGGTGAAGGAATGGGCGTCTTGGTTAAGCCCGACACGGTTAATCGGCATATGCAACCTGTGTCCGACCGATTCTTCTACTGGCTCCGAGCAACGCGGCTTGAAACACGCCGGGTAGGATACTGGTGGGCTGAACGAATGTTGGACACTAAACGACCACTGGAAGAGAAGATGGCGTTGTTCTGGCATGGCCATTTTGCGACTGCTGAATCCAAAGTGCGAGATTATCGCAAGATGCTAGTGCAGATAGATACGTTCGAACGTTACGCCACCGGTAACTTTGGGGACTTGGTAGTGGCCGTCGCGAAAGATCCCGCGATGCTCTATTACTTGGATGCAGGCGTGAATGTAAAGGGTGCGTCCAACGAGAATTTTGCTCGTGAGGTGATGGAACTTTTTACGATGGGTGTTGGCAATTACACAGAGAAAGATGTGCGCGAAGCCGCAAGGGCTTTTACTGGCTGGAACTTCAAAAACCTCGACTTTACGGTTGATCCGGCGTTGCATGACGATGAGACTAAGGACTTTCTTGGTCATACGGGAAATTTTGACGGTGTTGACGTTCTCGACATCATTCTCGATCAGCCGGTAACGGCCGAGTTTATTGCGACGAAGATATTTAGATTCTTTGTTCGTGACGATGTTTCCCCTGAACTCACCACGCGACTCGGTTCCATTTTGCGTGACAGCGATTACGAGCTACGGCCGTTACTCGAGACGATCTTTTTATCAAGAGATTTTTATAGCGAAGCAACTTATGGCGCCCACATAAAGGGACCTGTGGAACACGTCATCACATTGCTGAAGCATCTGGGTGCGGAGGACGTTCCAGGTGTGCCAGATTTTAATGTCGCGACAATCGCGTTGGGGCAACATCTCTTGAATCCGCCATCGGTAGCTGGGTGGGCTCAAGGTAGGGCTTGGATTACGCCGGCATTGATTCAAGAGCGTGGCAACGTTGCATTCGATTATTTGTTCCCGAACGTTACTCAATTTCTGGAACCAAACCTTCTCTATGGGAGCGCTGGTGAGGCTGGTCAACGCCTGCGCCGAGGTTACGACTTCATGTCGGCCACTGCCCTTGACGACCCGGGTGCAATGTCGATGTTTGACCTTGCGGCGAAGGAGCGCGACGAATTATTTAACACCCGTGTTTCGAGTTTCCGAGGATACGAACGAGCAATGAGAAAGTTGATTCCCACGCCCCGGCGTGCGGCGCAGATTGACTTGACTCAGATGATTCTCAAGTCGGGTGCAACTACAACCAGTGAGGCGGTGGATTATTTGCTGGCGCGATTTGTGCGTGTGCCTGTCTCGACGGACACACGTGAAGCGTTAGTTGCGCTTTTGGATGAAGAACTTGGCACAACGAACATCGAACGGGCCTCGAGCTACATGGAAGATCCGCTGCGGATGGTGAGCCATCTCATCATGAGCACGCCGGAGTATCAGATCAATTAAGTCAGACTCCTTCCGGAAGGGGTAGTAAAACCATGACTAGAAGAAGCGACAAATTATGCGATGACAGTGGGGTGTCGCGTCGACAAGCACTCAAGATTGGTGGCCGCGGCCTCGCACTAGGCCTGATGGGAGGAGGCGTTAGCGCATTGCCTCCTTTGTTTGGGGCAGCATCTGAGGCAGTGGCAGCCACGCCAGGCAAGATTTTGGTCGTGTTTGAGTGGTTCGGCGGCTACGACGGATTAAGCACCTTTGTGCCATATGGAGACGATGCATTGTACCGGCAGCGCCCGACCATAGGCGTCCGCGAGGAAAACGTTATTAAGGTCGATGAGCATTTTGGTTTCCAGAAGTCGATGCTGGGAATGCACCGCTTGTGGGATGAAGGCAACGTCGCCGTGATTCACGGCGCTGGGTATGACCAGCCTTCGTTTTCCCACTTTACGTCGAGTTCCTATTGGCATACTGGAGCACCTAATAGCGGAGAGCCTTACGGTTGGTATGGTCGCACTGCTGATGCTCTTGATCCTCACGGAACACCAAATTACCTTGTAAACATCTCATCTACTCAAACGTTGGCTGTTCGCGCCCGGGAACATGTTCCTGTAGTTTTCGACGATCCGACCTCATTTACAAGGGCAGTATTTCACCCCGAGCGCCCGCATGTAGAAAATCTGGATAGAGGTCAAGTAGCTCGCAACGACGTCCACCAGTTCATGCTCGATGTTAATCGCAGTGCTCGTGATGCGTCAGCTCTTGTGAGTCAAGCTTGGGAATCGTACAACCTGACGCGAAATCCGGACCTTCGCCTTCTAGATCTGGACAAGGTCGTCGCGCTGATCGAGAACGACTTTCCTGCACGTCTCTACTACGTGCGGCTACAGGGAAGTTTGTTCGACACTCACGTCAATCAGGAAAGTCCTCACAACCGCCAAGTGCAATATTGCTCTGATGCCGTTTGGGGATTTTTTGAGGAAATGAAACGGATTGGCAAGCAAGATGAGGTTGCGATCTTTGTGCACAGCGAATTTGGTCGCCGTGTTCCTGAGAACACAAATCTAGGCACGGATCATGGTACGGCGAATGTCGCGTTTGTCTTGGGCGGAGGTGTCAAGGGTGGTCAGTACAGCACGCCGGTCAGTCTGACTGACTTGGTGCTTGGGGAGAATCTGCGCCACACCACAGATTTCAGAAACGTATATGCAACGCTCATCGAAGAGTTTTTGGGCCACAGAAAGTCAGAGGACATACTGGGCGAGAAGTTTAAAACACTCGGGATGTTTGCGTAGTCATAGCCCTATGCGGCTAGGGGGATATCCTTCATCTGATTAGACCAAGGTCAGTTGCGTGTGGAGCTTATGTGTTGTCCGACCGGCGTTGCTAAATTAGCTACCTTCCTCTCCGGGCTTGAACGACCCCTTTTAATGTTTTCGCTGGGGGTCACAGAGTGAGGCGATTGGTGTGTCTGTTGGTCATTGTAGTAGTTGGCGTGGTGACACTCGGCTGTGTCCAGGTCGAGGCAGATGAACAGGGCCTCCGTCAGTCATTCGCCGATCGAATCGCCACAAGTAGTTTTGTCAGCGATTTTTCGCGAAATGACGGCGAGTTCACATTCTTAGGCCCAGACGGCCAAGGTGGCACCGTATCTTGGCAGGTGCGTATCGAGTCATCATTGGTTGAACCGACCGACGTTGACCAGAGCATGCCCTACCAGGGACGGATTACCTCAGAATGGCGGGCTGACGGAAAGGTCGTAGAGTACTTGGGTAACATGACAGCCTTGCCTCAGGAGTTTCTTGATAGAGGCCTAGCCCAAGAGTGCTGGGCGTATTGGATTGCATCCTCCGCACGGTGGGACTGGTAGGCTCTCCTAACAAGCTGAAACTTCTTCGGAACGCCCTAATTCTTCAATAGGTTTGGTCTCTAGCCGGAGAGCCCTTGGTGTGATATTCCCTCGTGGCTGGTCCAGCATGAAGAGGAGTTTTCGGACGCCGGAGACCGTCGAAACGAAAGCATATCTACAAAAATGTCACAGCTTTAGATCAAATGACATTTTTGTCTTTTAACGACAAAACCAGAACAGAATAGGCCGTAATGGCACTTTGAGAGGTCGTATGTTCAGATAGGAGCTTGGCCAAACAATAACAAAAATGTAGTCAATTTCGTCCTTTGCGACATTCGTGTTGTTTTTGAGGCGATGTTGAATTTTCTGGAGATGTCGAGAAAGTCCAATGTTTATAGGTAGTTACCACCAAGGCCGACGTGGCAACAAAGTTGGCCCGATTCTTGCTTATATCTAGAGCTAGTAACAAACCATCGTCGGAGGACGAGTTATGAAACTGATCGAAGCAATTATTAAGCCTCAAATGCTGGACGGCGTTCGTGATGCACTGTCGAAGGCTGGGATTCAGGGCCTTACTGTTACGGAGGTCAAAGGATTCGGTAGGCAGAAAGGCCACCAGGAGGTCTATAGGGGCGCGGAGTACTCCGTCGACTTTGTGCCAAAGGTGAAGATTGAGGTCGTAGCGGACGATCCGCAAGTTGATGCGGTCATTGCCGCGATCACTGAATCAGCACGAACTGGCGAGATCGGTGACGGAAAGATTTTTGTTAGCGAAATAGAAAACGCCATTCGCATAAGAACCGGTGAAGCAGGAGTATCGGCATTGTAGCGGTGGAGGTTTCTTGCGGACAGATTGTGTGGCGTAACGCCTCGGGAAGAAATAGAGCAACACGGGAGGAAAAGATGAAGAGTAGTCTCTGGAAGTCGGCCGTCGGATATCCACTGTTCGTGCTCTTGTTTATGGGTTTCGCGCCCCTTGTTGGGTACGCACAGGAAAGCGGCGTGTCCGATGCGATGTTTACCGTGAACAATACGTGGATGTTGGTCGCGGCATTCTTGGTATTCATTATGCACTTGGGATTCGCTTGTCTTGAAAGCGGTCTCACTCAGTCAAAAAATACCGTCAATATTTTGTGTAAGAACACGGCGATCGTGGCTATTGGTTTGGTGACCTATGCGTTTGTTGGTTTTAACTTGATGTATCCGGGTGACTTCAACGGGTATTTTGGGTTTGCTGGATTTGGTTTGGATCCGGGAGCCGACGGCAATACCGTCGCTTACGCTGACGGCGCCTATACCTACTGGACCGATTTTATTTTCCAGGCCATGTTTGCCGCCACGGGTGCAACGATTGTTTCAGGAGCGGTCGCAGAACGAATTAAACTCAGTTCTTTTCTCGTGTTCACGACCATTTTTGTGGCTTTGGTTTATACGGTTGCCGGCTCATGGAAATGGGGCGGGGGCTGGCTTGACGCCATGGGTTTTTATGATTTTGCCGGTTCAACACTGGTTCATTCAGTTGGCGGGTGGGGTGCACTTGCTGGGGTGATCGTGCTCGGACCGCGGTTGGGGAAATATGTTGACGGTCAAATCCGAGGCATCGCTGGACACAGTATGCCCTTGGCCGCCATCGGTGTCTTTTTGCTGTGGTTGGGGTGGTTTGGATTTAATGGCGGCTCGGTGCTTAGTGCAGACCCTGAACTCGTCTCCCTTGTTTTTGTGACGACCTGCCTTGCCGCGTCAACGGGCATCCTTGGTGCGTTGGCGACTTCCTGGCTTGTGCAGTCCAAGCCTGACCTCAGCATGGTTCTCAACGGCATGCTTGCCGGTCTCGTGGGTATAACCGCCGGTGCTGACGTCGTGAGTGTTAATAGCGCCATGGTCATCGGCCTTATTGCCGGAGGCATTGTTGTCGGTTCGGTTCTCGCGATTGATCGTGCCAAACTTGACGACCCGGTGGGAGCTATTTCTGTTCACCTTGTGTGCGGGATTTGGGGGACGCTGGCCGTTGGCATCTTCAGCGCTGACCACTCTTTCGGCACCCAATTAATAGGAGTCTTGGCGTATGGGGCGTTTACGTTTCCCTTAGCGTTGGCGATCTTCTATGTCTTGAAGGCAACGATCGGATTACGGGTAAGTGAAGAACATGAACGTCAGGGGCTCGACGTTAGTGAGCATGGGATGCAAGCGTACGGCGGAGTGTAAGGCGCGTCCGGCTTGTTTTATGTGCACAATTTGATAGTTCCCCGGGTTGGCTCGCTAAATCCGGAGATAGCTAGTTCAAAGAAAGGAAAGAGTAGTTCCATGACAAGATTTGCATGCCGATTCGTAGGTTTCGCGGTTGCTCTGTTTGCTGCAACTGGTCTAATGACTGGCACGGCTGCGGCACAAAATGATGGAAATGTAAGCGTTGGCGCGGGTATTGATTTCGTTAGTGATTATTACTTCCGCGGCATTGTTCAGGAAACAGGCGGCGTTGTTGCTCAGCCATGGCTCGAGGCGGGGATTGCGGTGAACGAGAACTTTTCGTTCACGGCCGGAACGTGGAATAGTCTCCACTCTGTACAAGCTGATGGAGCAACGGTTCCCAGTTGGTATGAAAGCGATTTCTACGCCGGACTGTCCGGTGCCACGGGCAGCACGTCGGTCGATTTGACATATACCAAATATATGAGCCCACGGGGTTCGTGGGGCAGTGTTAAAGAATTAGCCATTGGTGTTGGCTATGACCACTTTGTGGCGCCCTATGCGACTGTCGCCATTGAAATGGACAGCGGTGGCGGTGCTGACGGAGGATCGAACGACGGCACCTATTTTGAGCTTGGCGTCGAACCAGGGCTTCCGCTTGATACGGAGACATATTCAGTCTCTATTCCGATAGCGCTAGGTCTTAGCCTTAGCGATTATTACGAAGGCGGCAGTTCCAACAACAGTTTTGGGTTTTTTAGCTTAGGTGCATCACTCGGTGTCCCATTGAATGGTGTTCCAGCCGAATTTGGCTCATGGGAATTTGCTGGTAGTTTGAGTTTGCTGGTCTTTGGCGACGGACTCAAAGCTATCAATGGGTCAGACGATGGAGCCAAGGTGATTGCGTTGGTTGGGCTCAGCATGGGTTATTAAAGGGTCTCGCGAAAGCTTACACGCATTAATTGCATATCAATATTCATCTGAAAACACTCACTGACGAACTCACCACGTGTAGCTATTTGCTGCGCGTGGTGAGTGTCCTTCAGTAGCGATTAGCGCTCATGGTGGTGCTGCAAACAGGTCAGGGAGCCACCAGTCGAAACTTCTGGATGCGCCGGCCTTCTTGCTCTGCAACGTAAACGTTGCCTCTGGAATCAACGGCGATGCCGTGAGGAAGGGTGAACTGCCCCACATAGCGTCCTGGTCCGCCACCAAAACTTCCTACGACTTGTCCTGTTTGGCGGTCGAGGATATTCACCAGCACGCTGTTCTGATTGACAACGAACAGGTGGCGTTGCTCAGAATCCTCAGAGAACGCAATGACGACAGCAGTGCCCCGTGTTTCAGCGCGGCGATTTTCTTGAGGAGCGTTCGTCGGCCAGGGAACGTCAATATTTCGAATGAACGTACCCTGACGATCGAATACTTGGATGCGGTCGCCTCGCCGATCGCACACGTAAACAAGACCATCATTCGAGAGCCGCAGGCAATGCGGTAATGGTACGATGTCATCGTCCTGTTCGGTTCGGTGCAGTCGCCACTGGCGTAAGAATTGACCATCATGTGTGAGTACCGCGATGCGAGAGTTTCCCTCAGGAGTTTCGCCATCAGCGACGTAGACATCACCGGTCTCTGAATCAACATCAACACTTGCGGGCAGGAAGAACTGGGCACGATTGGAATTCAGCGGTCGACCCTGCCGGGTTCCATCGGAAGAGTCGTATTTGTCCGATGTGCCAATCTGGAGGAGGCGTTCGCTTCCGTCGGGCGAGTATTTTTGGATGACGCCAGTAGCCGCGGCGACAATCCAGACATTTTGCTCGGCATCAACATGGCAGTCGTGTAGTCGTCCTCCGAGTTGTTCAAGGGTGCCCCATGCACGGACGATTTCACCGTCCGGAGTGAATTCGATTACTGGCGGCGCTAAATCCGCTGCATTGAGGTCTGCAGGAACTACGTTTTGGCGGTTGAGCACGTAGATATGGTCTCGGCCATCGATACACATTCCACCCAGACCACCTGTGATCCAGCCCCCCCCGAGGGGGAGTTTTGGCCAAGAAGGGTCGACTTCGTAATGCAGGACTTGGGCGTCGACAGGAACAGCCAGACTAATGGCCGTCACTGTTAGCAGTACCCGTATTGTGGCGGAAAAATCCAGGTGCTGTCTTCCGTCCATTGGTACGGGTAATACTAGCAGCCCAACGGCAGCACGCGGACTCTGACGGTCTTATTTACTTTTTGGAGTCAGAAAATACTGGTCAGATTTCAACGTAGCGTCGTCGGTTCCCCAAGAAATATTTCTTGGAACGGGTTGAAATCGAGGAACGTGTTTTGAGCAGTGAATGTAGGCTTCTTCGATAGTGACGAAGACCCACTGTTCTACTAAGCGGCCGCCTGACGTGCCGTAATTTTGCGTAACGAGGTCCAACGTGACTGGACCGTCATCTGGGTCGCGTCGCTCGGCCTTACCGTTTACGTGCAGTCCGACAGAGGTTTTCAAGAAATCGACAAACAACAAGCCTATGGCAGGATTCTCTGCGATATTGCCTAGGCTTGCGAACACTCCATTACCCCGAAACTCAGGATAGGCAAGCGTTTTGGGGTCGACCATTCTTACGAATCCTGGTGCCCCGAAACGAGGGGAGCAATCACACGCGCCGCTTGTGTCAGCGGTGGCGACAAACATCATCGGTTGGCGGCGGATAAATTCCTGCATTTCAGGTGTTAGTCGATCCTTGACTTGTTTGTCGTAGAATCTCTTCGCTCGGTTGAGGCTGTCACGCTCGTCCTGAATTCGTTCTTCGCTCTGTCTGCCCATTCGATTCTCCCGGAAAAACTTCCTGGCAGTCGGGTGTTGGATACTGCCAACCCCTCGGTATGTGTTTCGTGTGCATGACTTTAAAAATGGTCTTTGTTCGGTTTTCTTGGAGGTCGCAATGGAAAAAACAATAGAGATGGCGGTGAGGCAGGGATTCGAACCCTGGGAGGAGGTTAAAGCCCCCTCAACGGTTTAGCAAACCGCCGCCTTCAGCCTCTCGGCCACCTCACCGTATTTACTTCTCTCGCGTTACGATATCATCACGCTGCACTGCGGAGATATCGCAAATGGGAACCGAGACGGGTTGTTAGCCTTCATAGGTAATCCTGTATATGACGTTGGCGGTGTCGTCAGACACAAGTAACGAACCATCTGGCATGACTAAGACATCAGTCGGCCGTCCCCAAGATTCGTTATCGGAAGTAAGCCATCCTTCGGCAAAGGTCTCGTAATTAAGTGTCTGGTCACCGTTGACGCGGACAACCGTTAAGCGGTAGCCGGTGTGCCCAGCCTCGGGGGAACGATTCCAAGACCCATGCTCCGCGATGAAAATTTGTTTGCGGTATTCAGGCGGAAACATTGAGCCTGTGTAGAACTTCATTCCGATTGAGGCGACATGTGGTCCAAGTTTTTGTGCTGGTGAACTGAATTCATTGCAGGGACGTTGATTGAACTCGGGATCTTGGAGGTCCCCACCGTGGCAGAAAGGATATCCAAAATGCAGACCCGCCTCTGGTGCGTGGTGAAGTGTGTCCGGTGGAGTTTGGTCACCTAGACGGTCGCGTGCGTTGTTCGTAAACCAAAGTTCCTCGGTTTCCGGTTGCCAGTCAAATCCCACAGAATTGCGAACGCCTTGCGCGAAGATCTCTTCACCGGTGCCGTCAGGGTTCATTCTCAAGATCGTTCCAAAACGGGGGTCTTCATCCGTTCTGTCACAGATATTGCATGGAGCGCCTACCGGAACGTAGAGCTGACCGTCTGGACTGAACCCTAGGTACTTCCAACCGTGTGCGCGTTCGGTCGGCAGTGTGTCGTTGAGTACTACGGGTTCACCTGGTGAATCTAGATTTGATTCGATGGCGTCAAATCTGAGAACCCGATTGATCTCGGCGACGAAAAGGTTGCCGTTTCGAAAGGCAACACCATTCGGCATCATCAGGCCGCTGGCGATCGTCACTACCCGGTCGGCCAGATGGTCGTCGTTGTCATCGAGGACCGCATAGACGTTTCCGGCTCGACGTGTGCCGACAAACACTGTGCCACCGGAACCGAGCGCCATTTGGCGAGGGTTTTCAATGTTGCTTGCGTAGACCTCTATCTTGAAACCCTCCGGCAGCGTCAGTTGCTCAAGGGGAATATCCTGGGCTGACACGGTCGCCGGTATGACGACCATAACCACAGCGATGAAGTAAGGAACGATTCTGAGCATAGACGACCTCCTGAACAAAAACCGGAGTCTGACTTCTAGTGCGCCAGACGCATCACGAAGATTTATTTCATTGTATCTCGTCCGCCAAATGGGCGAACTCAGAATCGAAACAGGTACTGGAGTTTGGTGAAGATGGCCCTGTTGGTCTGTTGATATCCAGTTCCCGGAAAAATCTCATGGTCATGAAATTGCTCGCGTTGCTGGTAGCGATCATCGTAGCCGATGTAAAACGCTGTGCCCGAGTTAACGCGGTAGGTTAAGAGAACATTCAAGGCCAGAGTTTTGTCAAATGTGTTGACTTCCGCGATGTTTCGGAAGAGCAGCCGTTCGGAAAATTGGTATGTGCTTAGTGCGCGGAAGATCTTGACGTTGAATACTTCGCTATTACTGTCAACGCTTCCTTCGTTCACGCCTGGTAAGAAGAGTCCCATGGGATCGGTAAAGCGACTCGTATTTATGTTGATTTGGGATTGGAATCGGGACACCGGGCGAAAATTGATGAACATGAAGACATTGTTGTCTCGACCCAAAAACGGATTGTTCTTGTCGAAGTACACTTGGTCGCCCCAGTTGCCGCCACCACCGAATGAGAAAATCCGACTGGTGTTGATTCTCGCGAACGCATTAAATCGAGTCTTAAAGAAGTCAACATCCTTGAAGCGTTCCATTTCACGACTGACGTTGAAGTTGGCACCAATGTTTTTTACAAAATTGAAGTTGACGCCCACATCAGCCTGTTCGTCTTCAAGGATTCCACCAAAGTTGTAATTCCGAGAGTAGCGCCCGTTTGGCCCCCAACTGATGAGCCAGTTTTGAGGCCACCATTGATAGCTGATATTGCCAAACGAAAATCGTTGGTCAGTCCGTCTGACAAATCCAACGTCCGTTTTGAAATCGGGTGACAATACATAGGTTGCCGCCGTATAACTCAAGTTTCGACCATTCTTACGCGCAAAAAGATCGAGAAAGTAGCCGTTCTTTTTGGAACCCTCTTGGCTTCTGTGGTCGGTGCCCATTGCGCGGATTCCGAAAGAATGAGTGTTTCCCACGCGGAAATTGCTATCGACGCCGGCGAGACGGCTATGGCCATCCAAAAACTCTCGGTCCGTCACAATTGCTCCGATATACGACTCGGCGTACAGGTCATAACGAATCCGGCCAACAAATGTTTGAGCTGACTGTTCAAACGCGGGGTCTAGGGAATCACCCACGTCTCCTGGAGCCTCGTCATTGGTGTAAAGCACACCAATAGTTGTGTTTCCGGCCTTGCCAGTTAATTTTGCACCGTATAACGGATCAACGATGGTTCGGGTATGAACGGTTCTGAACGGTCCAGGAATATCGAAAATTTCGGCTCCCTCGAGAAAGAATGGTCGCAACTCGGGAAAGTACAACGCGAACCGCTGATTGACTTCAACTTGAGGTCGGTCGGATTCAATTTGCGAAAAGTCAGGATTGAGTGTGAAGTCGGCCGTTAGATTTGACGTCACACCGTACTTCACATTGATACCACCTTCGGGTTTTGGGTCACCGTCGACAACGCGTCCTGTGTCAGTGTTAAGAGTGCCGAATTGCACGCCCGTAAATGTGGGTTGAAATTCCAAGTTGCGGCTAGTGGACAAACCGGTCATTCCTGAGAGGACACCCATCTGTGGAAGGAAACCAGCGATGTCTCGTGAAATGGGTGACCAGACGACGGTTTCATCCTTATCCCGAATCCTACGAACGACCTGAAACCCCCACGTGTGCGGGGTTGCACCATCTTGTGCGGGGTATCTGAGACTCTTGAACGGTATGGACAGTTCCGCTGTGAAACCGTCATCAACAAGTTGGCCGCCGCTTTCGAATAAGGCATCCCACGAGGAATCGCCGCGGGGCACTCCTCCGCCCCTGGGTCCACCGCCACCCCGTGACCGGCCTCCTCCTCCCCCGGGGCCACCAGAGGAGCTCCGTGAACCAAGTATCGAATCATCCTGGACACCGTAGCCGTTCACGGAGAATACATAGGCTCGTTGCTGATCAAGAAATGGATCGAAGTAGACGGAAAATACGTCATCGCTGCGGCCGGCTTGGTCACGGTCACTACGATTCGCGCGCATGATGCTGGGGTCCTCGTAGTGTGCGTGGAAAGCCAGGTAGATGTTTGCGCTGTCGTAGGTCACGTAGACGTCAGTGGCTTCACTCGCGGGTGCGCCATCCAACGGTGCTTGTTGGATAAAGTTGGTAATTCTGGCTGCGGTCTGCCACGCCATATCATCGAGTCGACCGTCGATGGTTGGCGGTGTTTCTGTTCGGTTTGGACTCACAGTGACTCGGTCAGTTAGTGCACGAGTCCCAGCGCTATCTCCTGTCGCCGGTGGCAACCTGCGTGAACGAGGATTGGTGGTCACATTTCCTGGCGATGGGTCGGGAGGAGACCTGCTGCTGTCAGTCTCGGCTCTGTCATCGACCGTAGGGCTAGTGGTGGCTTCACCGCCTCCTTCGGCTTGTGGTTCGGGCCGAGTAGTCCGGTTAAAAGGATTTGGAGTGTCCTGCTGCCGTTTTCGATCATCGGGGGTTTCACGAGGGTCAAGATTGATTGCGGCTTGAGAGGAGATGCCCCGCAGAATACCGGTGAATTCCGGGGCTAATCCTTCAACGATTTTGTCTTGAAGGTTGAACGTCTCCCCAAGAAGCCCGTCCACTTTAACGGTTGTACGGATTGTTCCAGTGGCAACATCGATAATCCGAGCGGTTATTCGAAGTTGTTCTCCGATGTTTTGAAATCCACCGGTTACCAACCAAGACACACCCTGCGTGCGCGCCGTGTTAAGAGCCAACCTGTCTCTCTGGGGTGCTGTCTCGGTGCTGTTGTTCAAACCTGCCGACCTGATGACAGATAAACCCTGTAACTGTTCTAGATCAGCGACGACAGTCTCAGCAATGCCGATTTCTAACCATTGGACATCGGGATCGCCTGTGACATTCGCAAACGGAACAACCAACACCGAATTGGCTTGAAGAGAGAGAGAGTTGTCCTGGCCGTTCAAGGATGTGGCAGTTAGCATAAAGAACGAAACAGTGAGGCAAAGCAGCCTTCCCCGAACGTGAAATAACCAGCTACAACAAACTTGACTAGCCAAAATATGTAATGCCTTTGTTAGAGATAGGAATGAGCAACGGGTGTCTACTTCGACCGAGAGCTCATAATACAAGAAACTCGAGGGTTCGTTAGACGTAGACGCCGATCAAGAGTTATGTGTTTAC
>CAZUZW010000041.1:0-23413 GCA_964624855.1 uncultured Vicinamibacteraceae bacterium | reverse complement strand
ACTATCCAGGACAAGTGTTTCGTAGTTGACTCGCCACAGGAGCTGCTGCACTGCAGGACGTCCGAGCCGTTCAGCGCGCAGACACAGTTCAAACTGTTCGGATCGATCCCGCTGCCGGCGGAATTCCTGGTGGGCTTCGCCTATCAGAACCTGTCGGGGCCGAACTACGGAGCGAACCGATACTTCCCCACCAGCACTCTCAGGTTCGTGAATGGCCGGACTGCGCTGGCCAGTGGCGGCGGCGGAGTCGTCGTGCCGATGGTAGGGGATGATGTGCTCTATGGTGGGCGGATCAGCCGACTCGATGTTCGTGCCAGCAAGGTCTTCACCACCGGCCGGCTCAGGTTCCAGCTCAACTTCGATGCTTACAACCTGATGAACACCAGTGACGTTCGGTCCATCTCTGGCGCCTATGGCTCGCGCTGGGGCTACCCGAACACGATCATCGACCCGCGGCTACTGCAGTTCGGTGGCCAGATCGACTTCTAGAAAGACTTCAGTATCTCGGGTGGGACCTTCGGGTTCCACCCGACCTTTGTTTGTTGCACTGATAGGCCCATACCTGATGTGTTCTTGAAGGGAAGTATGACGGCCATCGCTCCCGGCGATGCTCTGGTCACGTGCTTGTCGAGTGATAGTTACCAAGGTCGTGGATCCTGACTGAGCGAACCGTGCATAGGACCAACCGACCGTAGAAGAAAAAGCAGTAGCCGTGCTAGCATGGCGTTCGGTTGTTCCTTTTTATGCGAACGGGAATCTTTTGTGCCACCGTCTATCTCGTGGTCTCGGTAGCATGCACTTCAGACGAATCGCCCGAGGTAGAACAGGGTGCAGTCGAGGTTGAAGCAGACTCTTCACCCGTGGCGCTCAATGACGAAGGCGAGTGGTTCGTCGACCGTGCTGCCGATGTTGGTCTGACGTTCGTCCACTTTAATGGGGCGTCGGGTGACTTTCTGTATCCAGAGATCCTCCCGCCCGGCGTCGGTCTGTTTGACTACGACAATGACGGTGACCTTGATGCATTCATCGTGCAAGGGCACATGCTTGGCGAGGGGAAGACGGTTGCTGACGCGCTGATGGAACGTTCTACTGAAAGCCCCCTGACTGGCCGTCTTTATCGGAATGACCTCACGGAGGGGGCCTCGTCATTACGGTTCGTGGACGTCACTGAATCGAGTGGCCTTGTGGCGGATGGATATGGTTTGGGCGTCACGACCGGCGATGTCGATAACGACGGGTGGATTGACCTGTTTGTGACGAATTTTGGCCCTGACCAGTTGTTTCACAACAATGGTGATGGGACGTTCACTGATATTTCGTCTCATACCGGTATAGAGGAGCGAAACTTGTTCGGGGTCTCGGCGTCGTTCGTCGACTACGACCGAGATGACTGGCTTGATCTGTATGTTGGGAATAACGTTGATTACGATCTGAGCAATCGTACTGAATGTCCGAATCCAGCAGGAAATCGCGATTATTGTTCTCCGCAGATTTATGGTGGATTGCCTGACCGCCTCTATCGCAATCGAGGCGATGGCACGTTCGACGACGTGAGCGCGACCGCGCTGCTACATGACGTTGATCTCGGTATTTCTCGCTCGACGAGTGGGCAGTTTGGTCCAGCTCTTGGCGTGGTGGCGGCTGACTACAACGGTGATACTTGGCCGGACATTTACGTGGCCAACGATGGATCGGAGAATATCCTTTGGTTGAATCAGCAGGATGGCACGTTTAGCAATGCCGCCCTGTTGTCGGGTGCAGCGCTGAGCGCACTCGGTACACCGGAAGCAAGTATGGGTGTCACGGCGGGAGACTATGACAATGACGGAGACGAAGATCTATTTATGACCCACCTCATGACGGAGGGGAATAATCTCTATGTGAACAATGGATCAGGGGTCTTTCAAGACGGCAGTGCGCCGTCAGGGCTGGGGCCGGCGAGTCTGTCGTATACCGGTTGGGGGACACAGTTATTTGACTTTGATAACGACGGTTGGCTGGACCTCCTCGCAATTAATGGTGCGGTCATTGCGGGTGAGGGACGGGCAGGAAATTCATTTCCCTACGACCAGCGAAAAAGTTTATTTCGGAATTTGGGAACTGGACGGTTTGAGGATGTGAGTGACCGCGCCGGGTCTGTCTTTACGCTTTCTGAGGTCGGTCGGGGCGCGGCTTTTGGGGATGTCGACAATGACGGCGATGTAGATGTCTTGGTCGGAAATAATACGGGTCCGATCCGCCTGCTCATTAACGCTGTGGGGAATCATCATCACTGGTTGGGACTAAGACTTGTCGGAGCCATTGGGGATGCTGCGTCTGTCCAGAGCCGGGACATGGTGGGTGCTCGCGTAGCCGTCGTACGAGCCGGTATGCCGACACAATGGCGTCGGGTGCACACGGATGGGAGCTATGCGTCGGCTAGCGATCCCCGCGTAGTGTTCGGGCTGGGCGAGTCGACCGAGTCACTTCAAGTTCGGGTGGTGTGGCCGAATGGACAAGTCGAGGTGTGGAGTGATGTCGAGATCGATCGCTACGCCACTTTGACGCAAGGGCAAGGGGATGCTCGTTAGAAGAGGATAACGCCGTGTACTACTGGCGGTTAACTTCCGGCGGATGCTGATCGTTCGAGGAAGGGATCAAATTCAACAGGATCGGCATTTCTCCACGGCCGTCCACTCTCATAGCGTCTCAGTTTTGCCTGCATACTGGGCAGTAGATCGTTCCGTTGCCCTTGCGTGGCCATTGTGACTGCCTGTCGCTGAATGGCGACAGCTTCCGTGAACTGCCCTAGCTCCGCTAGGGTCATTGCCAATGTTTCCCCGCCGTCAAGTCGTTGCAACTCAGCTGGAAGATTCTGGAGCAGCGAGAGCGCTTCTTGGCCGTCCCGCACGGCGGAATCCGGTGCCCCACTCAATAGGCGTGCCAGTGCGTGTGCAAAGAACGGAGTCCCTGGATATTCGGCCATACCACTCATGAGTCGATCGCGCGCCTCGGTATATCGTCCTAACTGCACGAGGGTGACGGCCGCACCAAAGGGAGCTTCTTCAAACTGCGGGTCGCCCCGTATCGCCTGTTCGGTGACTTCTTCGTAATGAAAGAGTGATTCCTCGAGGCGTCCGTTTCGTCGCAGGAGCGCGGCAAGACCGAGTCTGGCTTCAACGTAGCTGGGTTCATGTAGCACCGCTGTTTCGAAATGCTGGATGGCGTCTTCTCTGAGGCCGGCACCTTCGAGAAGGATTGCAAGGCTGTAATGCGCCAGGGCAAAGTCAGGAGTTGTTTGTACTACTTGCTCCCATTGTGCGGCGGCACCACCGGGGTCTCCAGATTGAAATAGCGCCGTGCCGAGGCGGTGCCGCATAATCGGGTTGTCTGGTTCGAGAGCGAGCCCTCTCCGGAAGTGGGCAGCCGCGATGTCCCATTGGCGGTCGCTGAGTGCTCTGTTTCCTCGACCTTCGTAGGCTCCAGGGCTTTCAAGTAGATCGCCAAGCTCTTCGATCAGTGGGTCAGACGGGAGGACTCTAGAATCTACCCGCTGACGTAAATGTTCTTCGGCTTTCTCCTGTTGACCAAGTCCACGGTAGGCGAGGGCTAGCGGATAGTGGACGCCTACGGCTGTTTGGTTACTGAGCCTTAAGCCTTCTTCAAGATGCCTCACTGCGCCTTCGTAGTCGTTCTTGGCTAGCGCTGCCCGTCCGAGCCCTACGTTGGCAACTATAGAGTTCGGCTGAAGCGTAAGTTGTCTTCTGAATAACAGCTCCGCGGCCTCGGGCTGGCCTTGCAGGAGGTGCACGTCTCCCAAGGAGATCATTGTTACCGCGTCATCTGGTGTGAGCCTGAGAACTTCTTCAAAGGCAGCCACTGACTTTTCAAGCTCTCCTTGCGTGGTGTAGAGGTGGCCGAGATAGTAGGGCCATCGTGTATCGTTCGGAAGTTGAGTCTGGGCCTGGAGAAAGTAGGGTTCGGCGGCATCGAGAAGGGCAGCTGCCATTAGAAGCTTACCTAGGTCTCCGTATGCTTCGCCCCGGGTAGCAGGAGTGGTTTGAGCCGTTTCAAGAACGGTGAGCATCGACGTGTGCTGGGCACGGATTTGCGCACTCACGAACTCGTCGGTGTCTTGGAGATCTGGAAGCGGAGCAGACAGAGGAGCAGACAGAGGAGCAGGAGGTATCGTTGATGGAGCAGACTGCTCGTCGCGAGTAGCTGTTGCATTGTCATCCGAAGATGTGCACCCGGCCGTCACGACACCACCGATTGCTGTTAGTACGGTAAGAATGGTCAGTATGGACGGTCTATTCATTGTCAGTAATCGTTACACTCAAATGGTATTGCGGGGTTCTGGTGTTGTAAAGAGACGGGCGAAAATTGGTTGAGCCCGTTGAACGCTCCTTGCTACTATCAGATTTTGTACTGCAATCGGATGGTTATGAATCGCAGAATCGGTCGTACGATTATTTACGTCGTGTGTGGCGCGTTTGCCATGATCCTTGAGACCGCGTGTGGGATGGATCAGTCGTCGAGCGTGAGCCGAAACGCCGAGGAGAATCAGGTTTCTTCAGATTCAGCCGCCACTGCCGTCAAGGACGACGAATCGGACTGGTTTACCGAAAGAGCTGTCGAGAGCGGACTCGACTTTGTCCACTTTAACGGTGCCGCGGGGCAGGTGTATTTTCCAGAAATTATGACGGGTGGCGTAGGGTTGTTCGACTACGACAATGACGGTGACCTTGATGCCTATTTTGTGCAGGCCCAAATGTTAGGCGAATCTTCAGGGACCGGCGAGGCGCTGTTCCCACCACCCGGGCCATTACCGCTTAGTGGTAGCTTGTATCGAAACGATCTATCTGTTCAAACAGATGGTTCACGGCTGTTGCGTTTTACCGAAGTCACCGAGGAGAGTGGGCTCAAGGTTGATGGATATGGGATGGGTGTGGCTGCCGGGGATATCAACAACGATGGTTGGGTCGATCTTTATCTAACCCATTTTGGAGCGAATCAACTATTTCGTAACAATGGAGACGGAACATTCTCGAATATCTCTCAACAGAGTGGCACGGATGATCCACAGTGGAGTGTGTCAGCGGCATTTGTTGACTACGATCGCGACGGATGGCTGGACCTGTTTGTAGCGAACTATGTGTCGTACAACGTGGATACCAGTAGGACATGCACGACCGTTTCTGGTGCTCCAGATTACTGTTCGCCTCAGGTCTATCCCTCGCAACCCGATCGCTTGTACCGCAACCTCGGCGATGGGACCTTTGCCGATGTGACGGCGACTGCGCTCGTGGGAGGTGAGTTCGGACCGGGACTGGGAGTGACGTCGGCCGATTTCACTGGTGATGGGTGGCTCGATATTTACGTAGCGAATGATGGTGAAGAGAATCAACTCTGGGTGAATCAACGCGACGGTCGGTTTCTTAATGACGGGGTACTTTCAGGTGCATCGGTGAATGCCGAGGGCCAGCGTGAGGCTGGGATGGGGGTCGATGCAGGTGACTTGGACGGAGACGGTGATGAAGACCTATTTGTCACTCATCTCAGTACTGAAACCAACACCGTTTACCTGAACGATGGAACGGGACTGTTTGTGGACCGAAGTGCCTCTAGCGGACTCGGTCCGCCGACTTTGATGTCCACCGGATTTGGTACGGCGTGGATCGATATTGATAACGACGGTCGGTTAGATAATTTTGTGGTTAATGGTGCTGTGGGAGTGACGCGGAACTGGCTGCCTCCAGAAAGCCGTCCCTTGGTGGAGGGGGTAGAAGAGCGCAACGAGGTTTACCCGTATGGCCAGCCGAATCAGTTGTTTCGCAACGTTGGCGACATTCGATTCGAGGATGTGACCATCCGGGCCGGGGAGACGTTTGGACTGCCTGAAGTGAGTCGTGGTGCGGCCGTCGGTGACGTCGATAACGACGGTGATGTTGATGTTGTCGTAACGAACACGAGTGGTCCGGTGCGTCTCTTCATTAACGATATCGGAAGCCGTAATCACTGGTTGGGACTTAGTTTGGTCGGCTCGGCGAGTGTTGGGGCGCGTCATATGTTGGGTGCTCGAATCGAGATTAATCAGGTCGATGGACCAACACTCTGGCGCCGGGTTCATACGGATGGTAGCTATGCGTCGACGCATGATCCTCGTGTCCTTTTCGGGCTCGGAACCTCATCGAAATCTGTTAGCGTTCGGGTTTTCTGGCCCGATGGTCAGGAGGAGACATGGTCGGATGTCGCTGTTGATCGCTGGGTTTCGCTTCAGCAAGATAGCAGGCCCTAAGCGCAGTAGCTTTTGGTCGAATGGGTCTCTGACTGTGAGTAGAATGGGCTTGTCTGAGCGTGAAGATGTGGTCGAGGGCAGGTTGGGTTTCGTAAGTCGGAAAGCGGTTGCTAGGGTAACGGCAATGGCATGTCGTGGAATCACGTCTGGAGGGACACCATGTTCGTGAAGAAAGTTTGTTTGTGGACACTGTTTAGTCTCGCTGTGCTGATTGGAGTTCAAGGAAGCGCCCAAGAGGTTTCTTCGCCCCAGGAGGGGTTGTTTTCGATGGGGATCGCCGGCTATGCCGATCGGCTGAGCGTGCAGCCAGGTGAGACGATTGAGTTCATGGTGAGCAGTCAGCTGCCGAGATATCAAGCTGCGATCGTGCGGTTGATTCATGGTGACCCGAACCCGAGGGGTCCAGGTATCAAGGAAGAGGTTATTGAGAGCTCGGTGAATCGTGATTACCCTGGCCGGCACCAAGAGTTGGTCGTCGGGTCATATGTAACGGTACCGGATGTTCCTGCCCTGCGACTGAACGGCAGTTTCACAATTACGGCGTGGATTGCGGCAACTCGACCTGGTCAAGTCGGCTGGGACAATGAGCAGGCCGCGCAAGGGATTGTGACGAAGTGGTCCGAATCGGACAGCCGAGGCTACGGTCTCTTTCTCAATGCTGACGGTGAGTTAGAAGTGCGGGTAGGCGCTGGAGACGGTGCGGTCGCAGCACTTGCAGCTCAGCCAGCGTTGCGGCCCTGGCAGCCTGTGCTATCTGGGCCACCACCAACCGGCGACGGTTTCGGGTCAAATCCCCGGGCTCAAGGTGTGCCGACAACTTGGTATTTTGTGGCGGCGTCCTTCGATGCAGCGACTGGAACGCTTGCGGTTTATCAAGACCCGGTGGACGGCCATCCGAATGACGCAACCCGGGTCGTGCGGGAAGAGGTCATCCAGGTTGCCGGTCCGGCAGAGACTGACATGTCGCTGTTAATGGCTGCCTACTGGGGTGCTGATGGCGAGGTAGGAGGGCACTATAGCGGGAAGATCGATGGCCCACGTCTGTACGACCGTGCCTTAAACCAGAACGAAATCGATGCAGTCAAAGCGGGGGATGATCCGGCTGATGTGCTGGCCGCTTGGGATTTCTCGGCCGACATTGAATCGGATCGAGTTCGGGACAGCGGTTCGCGGGAACTGGACGGGCGGACAATGAACCTGCCCACGAGGGCCGTGACCGGTCATCTGTGGGACGGAACGGTGATGGATTACACGAATGCGCGCGATCAATATGGCGCGATTTATTTTCATGATGACGACCTGTTGGATGCCGCTTGGGATACCGACTTTACATTTCAGGTTCCTGACGATTTACCCAGTGGGGTCTACGCCGCGCGGCTGCGCACAACGACAAGTGAAGACTATGTTCCGTTTTTTGTGCGACCGACTCAGGGGACGGCAACGGCGGACATTGCTTTCTTGATTCCGACGTTTAGCTATCTCGCCTACGGCAGTACGTCCGGAAATCAAAATACCGGGATGATGAGCACATATTCAACCCACACCGATGGCAGTGGTGTGACCTACTCATCGCGGCTTCGTCCGATCACCAACATGAGGCCGAAGATCAGCACGAACAACCCGTGGCAATTCATGGCCGACACGCATCTCGTTGATTGGCTTGAGGTCAAAGGCTTCAACGTAGACATCATTACCGATGGGGATTTACATGCTGAGGGTTCGGCGTTGCTTGAACGTTACAACGTGGTTCTGACCGGCACCCATCCGGAGTACTACTCATGGGAGATGCTGCAAGGCATGCGGAGTTACCTTGAGGGAGGCGGTCGGTTGATGTATATGGGAGGGAATGGGTTCTATTGGATCGCACCGCCTGATCCGACCGGCACCTACATTGAGCTCAGGCGTCGTGATGGAACGAATGCGTGGCATGGTGCACCAGGAGAGCATCGGCACAGTCTTACGGGTGAACCAGGGGGGCTCTGGCGGTTTCGTGGGTTGGCGCCACAATTACTGGTAGGTGTGGGATTTTCGGCGCAGGGGTTCGACCGAAATTCACCGTTTCAGCGGATGCCTGGCAGTTTTGACCCACGTGTCGAATTTATCTTTGAGGGGATTGGCGAGAATGAACTGATTGGTAACCACCCATCGCTGGTGCTGGAGTTTGGAGGTGCGGGATCGGAATTGGACCGAGTTGATTACGCTCTCGGATCACCGCCGCACACGGTTATCTTGGCCACGTCATTTGGGCATTCCGATGCGTACCAGCATGTCGTCGAAGAAATAAATATGAGCGATTCCAATCAAGGTGGCACAGTCAATCAACTGGTTAAGGCAGATATGGCCTATCTGGAATATCCGAACGGTGGCGCGGTGTTTTCGACGAGTTCGATTGCGTGGGGCGGGAGCTTGTCATTTAATGACTACGATAATAACGTCTCGCGGATTACTGAGAACGTGCTCAGGCGATTTGCGCAGGACGAACCGATGCCGGACCCGCCGTCGGTGAGAACTGGGGCGGATCATGATCGGTGAATCTTTGTGTGTAGTAGACCAATGAAGGGGCGGGTGGCTTCCCGAACGCGGTTGAGAGCACGCCATCCTAGGGGGTCAGGACCGCACGGAAACGCACTTGGTTGTTACGAAGTCGGTTATGCGCAATATTCACGTCGGCAAGAACGTGGGATTCTACGAGTGGTCGAATCTTGTGTTCGACAGCCAAGTTGAGCAATTCATGGAGGTCTTGCCGAGAACCGAAGAAGCTAGCGACAATTCGCATTTGCAGGCCCATCATCAGTGGCGTGGCTATCGGCAGGAGGTCGCCTACAGAAGTAGTCAGTAGCACCAGTGTTGACTGTGGTCGCATGCCGCCGAGGGTTTGCAGTATAGGCTCGGGTGCATCCACGGTATTAAGTACAACATGGACGCCACCCATCCGCTGCAGGGCTTCCGCTGCGTCTGTTCCAGCGGTGACGACTGAGGCCCCAAGTTGCGTCGCGATTTCTGCTTTATCGGTGGTTGTTGTGATCGCTGCTACCTCGGCGCCCATTGCGGAGGCAATGCTAATAGCAAGATGTCCGAGGCCTCCGATGCCGAGAACCGCAACACGTTGACCAGGCTGCAGCGAGGCGTTTTTTAAACCAGAATAGACCGTCAATCCAGCGCAGAGTAACGGGGCGATCTCGATCGATGTCAGCGACGGTGGCGCAATCAATACATGGTCGGCTGGCACCCGCACGAATTCAGCGTAACCGCCGGGCACACTGACCCCCGCGAGGTTCGGTATGCCGTCGGGGCACGCTTCTTCTTCACCCGCTTGGCAAAACTCGCAGCCGCCGCATGAGAACAACGCATGTACGGCGATGCGGTCACCGCAGGCGACACCGGTGACGTTGTGACCCACGGCTTCAACCGTTCCGGCAATTTCATGTCCAGGAATGAGGGGAAGTCGACTGGGGTCCGCTCCTAATTCTCCGTCAATGACCTTTAAATCTGTAGCACAGACACCGGCGCCTTCGACATGAACCAAGACATCGTCGTCGCCGATGTCGGGCGTTGGTATGTCACGGATGCTCAGGGGTTTTCCGTACTGTTCAACGACGGCTGCGCGCATAAGAAATTCAATCTTACACTGACCTCATTCTGACTCGAGTGAAAATCTCTCTGTTGACTCTTGATATGGCTCAGATACGTGGCGCGCGCCTACCTCCGATTACCGTTTCGTAGGGGAATAGGCGCTGGGTGCCAACGCGCAGGTTCTCGTAGTTGTCTACGAATTCGAACGCACCTTCACGAAGTTCAAGAATTGCGACGTCGGCGGGGGCACCGACGTTGAGGGTGCCGCGGTCTCGAAAGACCGGATAGATTCTTGAGGCATTGAGTGTGGCTCGAGCGACAACTTGGTCGATGGTTAGGCCGAAGTTCAAAAACTTCGACATTACGTTAGGGAAATCGATGACACTGGCTGCGTTTCGGCTCGTGGCGTTCCCGTCCGTGGAAATCGTATCAGGCCAGAATCCAGCCTGCATGATGCGGTCGAACGTATCCCAGAGCAAGTGTCCGGTTCGGCCGTTGGCCACGTCGAACCAGACCCCTCGGCGTCGGGCGGCAAGAACCGCTGGAAAAATCAACCCGTCGTCGTCAATGATGGCATTGGGTGGTGGCGCCAGCATGTGAGTGACGATGTCGCCCGCTTTCAGTTGGTCGACGAGCACGGAGAATGCAGACGCGGTTTGGCCCATGTGAATCATTAAGGGAAGACCGAAGAACGTCGCCACTTCCTGAGCACGTCGTAGTATCTCAACGTCGTCAATCGCGACACCTTCTGTTAAACGCGCCTTGACACCGATCACATACTCGCGATTTCGTGCGATGGCGGCCTTCGCCGCGTCGACATCGGCTAACGCCAGGTTGTGAGTGTCGCCATTCGGGAGGATACCTTCTCGACCGATGTTAAGTAAGACTCGCGCGGGTTGCGGAGCTGTCCGTGCAATTGCCACCATGTCGTCGATCTGATCGGCGCCTTCCGAACCTGCGTCTACCCATCCGGTTACCCCATCGGAGAGGCAAATACGGGGACCTTCCGCATCGCGAGCATAATGTGAATGCACATCAAGAAGGCCGGGAATAACAAGTTTGCCTGTTGCGTCGATGACCTCAGCACCGTGGGCCTCGATGTTCGTATCGACTAGAGCGATTCGACCACCACTGATTCCAAGGTCAAGGAGAACGTTGATGTGAAGCGAGGGGTCGATAACACGTCCGCCCTTGATAACGAGGTCGAATGTCGCGGCTGAGGTTCTCGATTGATGGAGCAGGGTGACCATGCCCGCCGTCGCACTATAGACAAACTGACGTCGATTAATCATGACCTGGACCTCCGTATCTCTTGTCGGGAAGTGTGCCAAGATGTTGCGTGCAATACGACTGCCTGTCAACTGTTGAATGGATTGAAGTAGAGAGCAAACATGGCGAAGACTCTGTGGTAGTAGTCCTTCCTTTTGTTCAAGGCGCCTACTAAGATCGAGAGTTCTTTTACTGGGTGGGTTGTCCACTGGTAACTATAGGAAAGGAAGCAAGGAAATGGCATTAGGTGAACTCGTGTTAGAAGATAACGGTCAAATTACGGGGATCCGCGTCTTGTCAACGGATGCGTCTGGAACAACTGTTGAACTGTGTGTGACTCTCACCGGGACGATCCGTGGTGTCGCTCAGACGACAATGTGGACATACAACGCCACGACGCGCGCTGATGGTTCGATGTATGGTCAAGGCAATGGTGTGTTGACGACCGTTAATGGTGATGTTATTCATCTAATTGGTTCGGGTTCCGCACAAGCAAATCCAGGTGGAACAGTCCGATTCTGCACGATGCTCCATCCCCACGGTGCGACGGGTGAGAATGCCGATTTGAACAGTATCGGGTTAGTTGGAGAATATGTAGCGGCGGCTGATGGCACAGTGACTAACAAATGTTGGGAATGGAAGTAGCCCAGGTTGACAGGTCCATTGTTTGCTCAAAATGATGCGATCGTTGGTGCAAAGGCGCAGTGAGCGAGAGGACGGTTTGACGACCGCCCTCTCCTTATTGTGAGGTCATCCTGGGGATTGAATCGGTGTCTGCGGTCAGTGCTTGTAGTCGTTATGGGCGATCATGATTAAGCGATTGATTGTTAGTGCGCTCTTTCGTCTGGGCGTGTTCTCTGGATTTATTGCAGAGGCAAAAGAGCAGTGGCGACGTGATCTCAATGCGGAACAGACCAAGATTCGAGAGCGTGAAGGCCGCCTGCATGCAGAGTTGAAGACGATGAGGCAGGGACTGACGTCGCTTGCTAAGCGAATCGATAAATTTGAGCTGGCGACAACGAAGCGGACCGAGTCGCTTGAACTGTCCATCGGATTGCTATCACGCGCGAATGCAGAAGATGATGATCGCTCGGATCAACTGACGACGTTATTGGACCGAGACGCAACGTACGCTCATATCACGCGGGTATTGGCGACGACGGCAGTTGAGACGGAACCGATGCCTCATATGATTGTCGAAAATCTACTTCCAGCAGACCTGTACGACCTGTTGATTGATACATTGCCGTCGTCTGAGTTATTTGGAGACACCACGAATAAACTGAATCTAAAACCCGAGCTCCTCGGGCAAGCGTGGCGCTTTATGGAGCGAGAACTGGCTCGGCGGATTTTAACCCCTACGTTAGTTGAGAAGTTCTCGTCCCACATAGGACCTTTTTATCGTGAGCTGTATGGCGTGACGGCCGCGGCGGAGGTGGTCGATCTGCCACAGGAAGGTTCAGGCGATCGATTATTGGTACGGGGGCGGGGCTATCACATTGACCCTCATCAAGATGTAAAACGAGCGTTTTTGACGTGCTTGATCTATTTCGCGAAACCTGGTGACAGCGAGGAATGGGGGACTCAACTTTTTCGGGTTGTGGGAACTTCTTCCCACCCGAACGGCGTTGAGAAAAGTGACCGTATTTACTTGGGGCGGACCTCCTATCCCGAAAAGGAAGGCCTACAGTGTGAACCGGTGACGACGGCCCGCTTCAAAGCGAATTCGGCGCTGTTTTTTGTTAATTCAGATTCAGGAGCTCATGGTGTTGATATACCGGAAGATGCTCTTCCTGAAAATTTGGAGCGTTACGCCTACCAGTTCTATATTGGTCCCCCACTAGACCTACTCAAGCAGGCCGCTCGGCAAGAAGGTCGACGGCGCGGTCGGGACAATTTTGCTTAGGCTTGTTTAGGACGGTAGTGATGTAAGGTATGGGTCTATTGTTCGCGAAGTATCTCTGCGCCGTTTGTGAGGCGATATATTCAACAAGTTTAGTGATACCTCGAGACGTCTGTGGATTGTGAATAATTGTTAGGCGTCCTGTCATCACAGGCTTTGGACGGTAGAATTGATCTGATAGGACTGATTTAAGAACGAACACACCGATGTGGCGTGAAAGGTTTGGGATCTGGTGGGCGCGAAGGCCGCACACTTTCAAATCTAGCTATGTTTAAAAGATTTCTTCTGCGGTTGGTCATTTTAGGAGCCAGAAGGTTGGCGGCAGATCCGGCTGTGCGTGCCGAGATTAGGAAGCGAACGGTAGAAGTCTCACGGACGATAGACCACCGTTTTAGACCCAAAGTTGAACGGGCGTGGCGGGAGGTTCGACCTAAACTTGAGACAGCCAGAGTAAGGGTGAGCCGTTTCGTTGAGGAACGACGATGGAAAGGCTAATGGTCATAGCTTGCTGTATGGCCTTTAACAGGTTTCTATTTGCGACCGCGAGTCGGGTTGTTTTGGGTGTTGCAAGAGGAATGGATATTACACGCCGAGGGTGGAATGTATGGAGAGGGGCTCCGGGCTCTCGGTATTGGTCTCGAACTAGGCTATACGTGGCTCCTTGGGGATAGTCGACATTTGAGCTTCAGCATTGGCGGTGGTGCAACGTGGGTGCTGGATGGTGGAGCGATTTCTATAGTCCGCCTGATCAATGTTGGGTTGGCATTTTAAAATAGTGCTTACGTAAGAGCTTCTAGAATAATTTTCTCATTGCCTGGTCGCCTCGTTTTTCTATGTCTCGTGGTCATCTTGACCGCCGCTGTTGATACCGGCTTGACGCAAGGGGTCACCGCTAACGGTGACAACATCGCCGGTCCCGCTCCTCCCGTGCCGCCAGCGGTATTCACGCGGGACGAATTGGGGCGGGTGACGATGCGTGCCATTCCTCTTGATGCGCCGATTACACTCGACGGTGAACTGAACGAATCTATTTACGAAACTGTTGCACCGGTGACCGGTTTTATTCAGCAGAATCCCAATGAAGGTGAGTTCGCGACGGAACAGACCGAAGTATGGGTATTGTTCGACAGCGAGATGATCTATGTGTCGGCCCGTTGTTGGGTTTCAGAACCTGACCGTATCGTTGCTAATGAGATGAAACGTGACAGCTTCGGTGTATTCGGGAACGATACCTTCGGGGTGGTTTTTGACACGTTTTATGATCGCCGAAATGGATTTAGTTTTGATACGAATGTGCTCGGCGCCCTGTTTGATGGAGCGATTACCGACGAGCGGACATTCAATCTGGACTGGAACACTCTGTGGGATGTTTCGACTGGTCGATTTGAGGACGGCTGGACCGTCGAGTTTGCCATTCCTTTTAAGTCGTTACGCTATCGGCCCGGACCGTTGCAGATCTGGGGGATCAATTTCGAGCGGCGGGTAGCATGGAAGAACGAAGTGTCCTTTCTGACACCCATTCCTGCGTCTGCGGGTTCCTTTATGCTGTCGTCTGCAGCGACGCTGGTTGGTTTGGACGCGCCGCCTTCTGATATTCGACTTGAAGTGAAGCCGTACGCGATTTCTGATTTAACGACCGACTTTACGTCAATCCCAGCACTGACGAATCAACTTGGTGGAGATGCTGGACTGGACGTCAAGTACGGTCTAACGGAAGGATTAACGGCGGATTTTACTTACAACACTGACTTCGCACAGGTCGAGGTAGACGAGCAACAGGTTAACCTGACGCGCTTTAGTTTGTTTTATCCAGAGAAGCGTGAGTTTTTTCTAGAAGGCCAAGGTATTTTTCAGTTCGGTGGGGAGGGGACTAACTTTTTCTCGTCCGGTTCAACATTTGCAACCTCAGCACCGATACTGTTTTTTAGTCGCCGCATCGGTCTGGATGACGGTTCAGAAGTGCCAATTCTTGGTGGTGGACGCCTCACGGGTACGGCTGGTCCATATAGCATCGGCCTGCTCAATGTTCAGACTGGTGAGGGGGCAGGCGGGAGAGCCGCTCCTACGAATTTCTCCACGGTGCGGGTCAAGAGAAATGTACTCAGGCGGAGTGCGATTGGGGGAATCTTTACAAATCGGTCGGTGGCGACGAATGGAGCTGGTAGTAATCAGGCGTATGGTGTTGACGGTGTATTTTCCTTCTACGACCACTTGAACATTAATACCTATATTGCGAGGACTGAGACACCAGAGCTCCGAGGAGACGACGTCAGCTATCAGGCGCAGCTTGACTATAACGGCGATCGATGGGGGGTCAAGGTCGATCGACTGGGAGTCGGCGCAAACTTTAATCCGGAGGTGGGGTTCGTAAGACGTACTGACTTTCGACGAAACTTTGCGTCGATTCGTTTTAGCCCGAGGCCACAGTCGATCGCTGCAGTCAGAAAATTTTCCTGGGAGAGCAGCATCGACTACATTACGGATGGAACGGGGCAACCTGAGACACGCATACAGATGGGCGTCTTCGGGATTGAGTTTGAAAACGGCGACTCGTTTTTTGCAGGAGGCACGAATAACTACGAATTCCTGAAACAGCCATTTGTGATTACCCGTGACATATCGATTCCTGTCGGTGGGTACTCATTTTTAAGTTCTGGACTGGCTTATTCTTTAGGCGGACAACGAACGATGTCTGGGACCTTCATGTTTGAACGGGGTGGCTTCTTTGGCGGAGAGAAGACCAGTGTGGGCTATCTCATGGGTCGTATTAGTGTGACCTCACAATTGTCCATTGAGCCGAGCGTATCGTTTAATCGAGTGACGCTTCCGCAAGGTGGCTTTACAACCGAACTAGTCTCTGCGCGTGCGACGTACACCATTACGCCACGCATGTTCGTAGCGGCCTTGTCTCAATTTAATTCGGTCAGCAATGCCCTGAGTACCAACATTCGACTCAGGTGGGAGTATCAACCTGGTAGTGAAGTGTTTATCGTCTATACCGATCAGCGTGACACTCTCGCGCCACAGTTTCCGGTGCTTGAGAATCGTGCAATAGTCATCAAGATTAACCGGTTGTTTCGATTCTAATCGCGCCTCTCTTGGTTTGCGAGCGCCCACATAGAGAGCGCCAGATATGAGCGGTACGGTGCAAATTGAGCGACTGTATCGACCTCATCACCTCGAGCAACAAATTGTTGAAAAACCTTTCGTACGGTCGCATCACCCTCGGGCCAGACATCCTCGCAGTGGAAATAGAAAATCGACACCATGTCACATGTCCAGGGACCTACGCCAAAGAGCTTCATCAATTCATCGGTTCGTTCCGAGTGGGCCATACGTTGCAGGCGCCTGTCTGTTAATTGACCACTACGGACCGCTTGCCCAAGCGTGATTAAGGTCTTCGCCTTGTTTGAGGAGAGTCCACAGTTTCGAAGTCTTTGGAAACTCGCCTTGGTAAACGCCGCTGGAAGTTCGGATCGTCGATCGCGACTCATTTCCACCACCCGCGTCCAGAGTCGTTGCGCGATTTTAGTGGAGAGTTGCTGTCCGACAACCGTGCGCGAGACGAAGCGCCCGATGGTTGATTCTTGCATTAAAGGAAATCTAACCAAGCCAAGTGTTGTCAAAGAGCAAACGAGGGAAGGCGATATGCGTCTCGCTACAGTAAGAAGGTAGTCGTGTATTTGAGCAGGTGAGAGAGGTTGGTCTCGAGGCTTAGGCATTGGCAACTTTGACTTAGCCTATAACGCTTGTGTCGAAGGTGGCATCAGTAGTCCAGAAATAGTCAGGCATGATAAGACGGATCTCTTTTCTTGGCTTCACAATCATGGGGTGTAACGGGGGGGCTCGGCTTCCGAGATGATGTTGCGACGATCTCTGTCGTCGTCTTGGAATACCAAGAAAGCTCTATTATTGTGCTGGAGACCGCGTGATCTTTAATGAGGGGTCACGGTTGTTTTGAGCGACGGTGGCTAGCGCATGTAGCGAATGTGTCAAATCGCGAGTCGTTTTTCTTAAGGTGTTTGGTTAGCGTAATGGTGGTGACGTGAGCGAAGGCAAACTAGGTCGCGTAGTGCGGGTTCTCTATTCAAGGTTCAGTCGCTCGGCGCAGCAGAAGGAAGTAAGACAACTGACGCGGCTAGTTGAGCGGGTTCTTGCGAATCAGAAACAGGACGAGAAATGGCGAATGATTTTTCGTCGTCAATTGAACGCACTGATCCGTCGTGAATTTATCGGAAAGAATGGTTTGGCTGGTTCGCGCGGGTTAGCTGCTAGACGGTTTCGATTGCGCTCTCAAAACGAAGAAGATGGACTGATACTGGCGTTGCTGGAAGCCGCAGGTGTGGCCACACGGCAGTTCGTAGAGATTGGATGTGGGCGCAGTGGCGGAAATTCTGCGGTGCTTGCGCGAGAATTTGGATGGTGTGGTCTGATGATTGACTCTAGTCGGAAAGCGGTCGAACAACTCCGAATGGAGTTGAAAGGGAATCCGAGTGTTGAGGTCATTAAAGCTGTGATGACACCAGAGTGCGTTAATGATGTCTTATCTGACCACGGCATAACCGGCGACATTGATTTCTTGTCGATCGATATCGATAGCACGGATTACTGGCTCCTCGACGCTTTGGCCGTGTGCTCGCCTAGAGTCTTAGTTATGGAATACAACGCGTTATTTGGTCCGGATCGGGCGGTGACGGTCCCATCGGCTCCAATCCCAGAAGGTGCCCCGAAAGGGTATTCTGGGGCCTCGCTTGCTGCATTAGAGAAATTGGCAAGAAAGAAGGGCTACCGACTGGTCGTGTGTGAGGAGGCTGGCGTCAATGCCTTCTTTTTGAGAAACGACTTGGCTGATGACATTCCGGGATTATCACCACTACAGGCCTATCGCCCATTGATCGATAAATACGATGTATTTGATAGTCGACCAAAAAAGATCGATATCTATTCTCTTATTGAGAGGCAGAAGCTGGAGCTTGTCGAGGTCTGAGACGAGATCGTGAGTGCTATGAACAGGCAAAAAATGTCGTGTTCACCTTTCTAAATATGAGACAGGTTCTGTTTTTATCCTAGTCGGATTTTGACCCTGCCTTTGTCACTTAGTTCATTATGACCTGGGAGTTATGGCCGAATGAGGTTTGAAAGTCGTCGTTTAGTAGTTCAAAGAGTGGTTTCTCTTTCGTTAGTGACTCTTTTAACACCGATAGCCTTGGCTGTCGCCGGACTACAGGGTAGCGGTGGGGCCGTGCAAGAGGCGTTTGGGCTAACGAGTGAACGATTGTCTGGAACCGTTGTGGTTTTACCATTCGACAATATCAGCGGTGGCGCAGATGACGAATGGATAGGTGAGGGTATCGCGGACACAGTGGGTGTGGACCTGAGAAATGCCTATGGAATGAGGGTGATACGAATTGATGCCGAAGGCGTAGCGAGTGTGGAACTTGATCCACTGGCGACCATTACGGAATTGGTCGCGTTTGGACGTGACCAGCGGGCGAACTGGGTCGTGACCGGAGGATATCAGCGAGTTGGTGAATTGATGCGAGTTACGGCGCGGTTAATTGAGACTTCCTCAGGTGAGGTGGTTCAGACGGTGAAGTTGGATGGGGAAGTCAATGGGCTGTTTGGTCTGCAGGACAGGATTGTTGATGAATTGAGCAGAATGATTCCAGCGGAAGCGCGGTCTGATCTGGGTGGCACGTTTGCGTCCCGTTCATCGCGAACGACGATGACGGAAGAGGCAGCGCCTAGCGGAAACGCTGGGATAAGGATTACTGAACGCGGCAGTGATGCTGGCGAGATGACGCTACGGCCGGCCGTTCCAATTGTGCCGACTGCAACAGGTTCGGGACCGCGCTCCATGCCCTATCGGCTGAATGAAGCGCCGGAGATTGATGGACAGCTTGACGACCCAGTGTGGAATGACGTTGTACCCATTTCTGATTTTGTGCAGATGAATCCTCTTGAAGGTGCCCCGGCCAGTGAAGCGACGGACGTGTATCTTGCCTACGATAGCGACAATTTCTACGTAGGAATTCATGCGCGGTATTCGGATTTGTCCTTGATCCGGGCGAATCGGGTCGAGCGAGACCAAACCATCCGAGACGACAAGGTCACGATCTTTTTTGATCCCTTTTTGGATCAACAACGTGCTTATATCTTTTCTGTCAATGGTTACGGCGTCCAAGGTGACGCCACAATGGATTCCAGCGGGATGAGTCGTGGAGGCCGGCGACAGCAGAACCGGGGCCCCAATTCCAATCAACCTGGTGTCGTGCCTACGGGAGACACATCATGGGACGCGTTGTTTGCGTCTGCGGGTACTTTAGGGGTCGATGGCTGGACGGCGGAGATAGCGATTCCGTTCAAGAGTTTACGGTATCCGGCCCGCAGTGCGGCATCGCCTCATCAATGGGGATTTCAGATTGTTCGGAACATCGAGAGCAAGGACGAGCGGGCCGTTTGGTCGCCGGTGTCGCGAGGTGTTGTCGGGTTTCTTACACAGATGGGTACGTTGGAGGGTATGACCAATCTCTCAGCCAGTCGAAATCTCGAGTTTCTACCGACGGTGACCGGGTTCAAAGCCGGCTCACTGGACCGAACAACCGGAGCGTTTCGTGAGCAAGAGTTTTCACCGGAAGCAGGTCTCAATGTGAAATACGGCATTACGTCAAACGTGACGATGGATTTTACGGTTAACCCTGATTTTTCACAGATTGAGTCTGACCAACCTCAAATCGAAGTTAATCAACGATTTCCCTTGTTCTTTTCTGAGTTGCGCCCATTCTTTCTAGAAGGACAAGAGATTTTTAATGTCGTGGCTCCTATTAGTTTCGTGCACACCAGGACGATCGTGGATCCTCGTGTTGGGGCCAAGATTACGGGAAAGCTTGGACAAAGTACCTTTGCGGTCCTCGCGGCTGATGACGAAGCACCAGGTAAGCGCGATGACGAAGCTGACCCTGCCTTCGGAAAAACAGCTCAATCCGTGATCGGTCGTTACCGCTACGATCTCTACGGGTCATCGTATGTCGGTGCACTGGTGACAGATCGGGAATTCATGAATGGTTACAACCGTGTGATGGAGGTGGATGGCCAATTTCGAGTGGGATCAACGGACCGGTTTAATTTCGTGCTGGGACGGTCCCAGAGCCGAGAGGAAGACGGTGAAGAACTGGTTGGTCCAACCGGCGGAGTAATGTGGAGACATAACGGGCGAAACCTTAGTTTTACTAGTTTCAATTGGGTGACGTCTCCTGAGTTCAGAAATCAATCGGGTTTTGTGCGGAGGGTGGACGAGAAGACTTTTCGAAATGATGTGTCGTATCGATGGTGGCCTGAGAACTGGTTAGTCAATTGGGGACCCCGGGTGAGTTACCTGAGAAACTTTGATTTTTCCGGAACCCTCCAGGATGAGTCGATTGGTGCGGGTGTAGACCTGTCTTTTGCGAAGAGTATTGTTGCTGGCCTTGGACTGAACCGTGCCATGGAACGATTTGGTGGCATCAACTTCTGGAAATCGAACTATTCCACGTCGTTCTCAGTAAATACCAGTCGCCTGATTTCAGTTGAAGGGGATTTTAGCTGGGGTGACGGCATATTCTTTTCAGCGTCTCCGTTTTTGGGACGGTCACGGAACGGCCGGATCCTTTCCAGTATCCGTCCGTTTTCGAGACTGCAGGCGGATCTGAGTCTTGATTTTAGCCATCTCGATAATCCCGTGACGGGTTCGAAAGTTTTCGATGTGAAGATCTTTCGAGCATTTACGACGTATCAATTCACCGAACGGTTTTTGCTTCGTAACATCACGGAATACAACTCCTTTGACAAGAAGTTGGATGCCAATATTTTGTTTACCTATCGACTGAATTCCGGGACAGTGTTGTTCGTGGGCTACGATGATCATTATCAGCAAGGGGACTTCATTGATTTCGGTGAGACATTGGCGGAACGATTTCTCGTAGCAAGTCGGTTGCAGCGCACAAATCGCGCGTTCTTCACAAAGTTCTCGTACCTGTTTCGGTACTGAGTAAGTTGAGTTTGAAGGGTGTTGAGATTATTTATTTACTTTCTATGTTCCTGTGTTTGTGTCTAGATTGGCTTGTTCGGCCTTTAAGGAGAACACGATGAGTGCTCATTTAGCGATGCGTTCTGGAAATCCAGCTCTTACGGCGGAGACCTTTTCGGGGTTTCCGACGGTGGCGGACGACCAGGTGATGACGATCACTGGGACAGTAAATAAAACTATCCTGTCGCTTCTCATTCTCCTGATTACGGCGAGTTACGTGTGGGGGCGTGGTCCATCCGACCCGTATTTCACGATTTTTACGATGGTTGGCGTCTTTGGCGGTTTGGTGGTCGCGATCGCAACGGCCTTTAAACAGACATGGGCACCGCTCACAACACCGTTGTACGCGGGCCTCGAAGGATTGGCGCTCGGCGGAATTTCTGTCGGGTTTGAAGCGGCGTATCCAGGCATTGTCAGCCAGGCCGTGTTTCTCACGTTTGGAACGCTTGGCGCTTTGTTGATGGCCTATCGGTCCGGCATGATTCAAGCAACTGAGAACTTTAAGTTGGGAGTTGTGGCGGCGACTGGAGGAATTGGTCTCGTCTATCTGCTCAGCTTTGTTCTTGGATTTTTCGGGATCAATGTGCCGCTTATTCATTCAAGCGGTACGTTTGGAATTCTGTTTAGTGTTTTTGTCGTCGTAATAGCGGCTTTGAATTTGGTCTTGGACTTCGATTTTATTGAGCAGGGTGCCGAACGTCGGGCTCCAAAATATATGGAGTGGTACGGTGCCTTTGGTTTGCTCGTGACATTAGTGTGGCTTTATCTCGAAATACTTCGTCTACTTGCGAAACTGCGGGAACGGTGACAACTGAGACTGCCCACTGAGGCGGTCGGTCGTCGTTTGAACTGGTGACGGGGATATATGGTGATTGCACTCGCTGAAGGAGGGAATCAATGGAAGAGTCGAGAAAACAGGAGATCGATCCGAGAGTGTTTGACTTGTACGACGAATATTGCCACGGCTATATTACGCGCCGGGAATTTCTCAGTCGTGCGGCAGTGCTGACAGTTGGTGGAGTCTCGGCGCTCTGGATGGCCCAGGCCGTGATGCCGCGGTATGCAGAAGCGCAGACCATTTCGTTTACCGACTCACGAATGACCGGCACCTACGTAGAGTATCCATCGCCGGGTGGCACTTCGGGAACGATGCGAGGTTATCTGGTTCGCCCAACGGGCGAGGGGCCTTTTCCGAGCGTTCTCGTGATTCACGAGAATCGTGGCCTCAATCCTCATATTGAGGATGTTGCACGCCGGGCGGCTGTGGCTGGGTTTCTAGCTTTAGCACCGGACGGGTTGTCTCCAGTGGGTGGATATCCCGGAAACGACGACGACGGGCGGACACTGCAAAGAGGCCTGAATCCTGAAGAATTGGACCAGGACATGATTAACAGCGCGCGGTTTCTCAAAGGTCATGAACTGTCTAACGGACAACTCGGGGCTACGGGATTCTGTTGGGGAGGTGGCATGACCAATCGTCTTGCCGTTGCGCTGGGAAGTGATTTAGCTGCCGGCGTACCGTTTTATGGTGCATCAGCCGCGACTGCCGATGTCCCCCGAATAGAGGCATCTCTGCTGATTGTTTATGCGGGAACCGATCCACGAATCAATGCGATGTGGCCGGAATATGAGGCGGCTCTTGAGGCCAATCGAGTTGATTATGAGATGCGGATGTTCGAGGGCACGCTGCACGGTTTTCATAATAATTCGACGCCGCGCTATAACGAAGCTGGTGCTGCGTTGGCGTGGAATCAAACGATTGGGTTCTTCCGGAACCATCTAGTTGGTTAAGACGGGCAGTTTCGCATAACTATTGTTCAGCAGATTGTGAAAGGACATTATTACGAATGCCACTTGAACCGGAAGTAGACGCAATTTTGAAAGGGATGGAAGAGGCTGGGGGACCAGCGATATCTGAAATGACACCCGAGGTGGCACGAGAGGCATTTGAAGGCCTGTTGCCGCTCCAGGGAGAGCCCGAAACCGTTGCGAGTGTAGAGGAACGTGAGGTTCCTGGCCCAGCCGGTCCGATCACCGTCCGGGTGTATCGCCCTGCAGGCACGGCGGGACCTACGCCTGTCCTTTGTTTTGTTCACGGGGGTGGGTGGGTGCTAATGGATCTTGATAGCCACGATCCGGTTTGCCGAGCGCTCTCTAATGCCGCGGCGTGCACCGTTGTGGCAGTCGACTATCGGCTGGCACCAGAAGCCCGATTTCCTGCTGCAGTTGATGATTCTTTTGCTGCCTTGCAGTGGAGTGCTCATGTAGCTGACAGTCTGGGTGTTGATTCATCTCGGATTGCCGTCGGTGGCGATAGTGCGGGTGG
>CAZUZW010000040.1:0-23630 GCA_964624855.1 uncultured Vicinamibacteraceae bacterium | reverse complement strand
GCTTTAGTAATCGCGATAGTGCTCGCCCAGAACTCTCCCGACAGTTTCGGCTGCGGCGTCCGTGAGATGACCTAGAACATCTCGATAACCCGAACAGTTCTGGAGATGTTGCGCAGGTCCCGCAACCAACACACCCGTTGTGTCCTCAGCTACAACACGATTGATAGCCGCTTCGATATGCGTATGCTGCTGTGACGACTGGACGTGAGCGTCCTGATATCGACACTCTTGGTCGTCCGGACCGCCTATAGTCGGCAATAAATCAATCCGATTAGTGGATGCAAACCGAATGAAGATTGCATCAACTGCGTTTGTAATGTCCTCCACCCACGCGTCTTCATCATCGCCCAACGAACCACTGACCGCGAAGACAACCCGATCAGGAAAGTCTGCCGCGCGCCGCTCGCAAGTCGACAGTGTTTCAGCCTGCCAAATCGAATCGCTGAGGTCGCCCCAGCGATCTACGCCTGCCTCGACCGCCCATTTCAATTGCCATCGATCGCCATCGACGATGGACTGAAAAACACCACCCGTTTCAAACCACTGCTGGGCCTGACTCGACCCGAGTACCAAGTTACAAGTAAAACCTCCCGACTCTTGGGCGACAGCATTGGTGGAACAGATAGTCAACGACACCACGGCAACAGAGAAACACACGCGCCGCCTGACACTCCGCAGACACAATTGAGTTGTCATGAGTGGGCTCCCAAAATCCAAATAATCATACGACACAAACTACTGCAATCGATTCGACTACGCTCTCTATCCGCTGGTCGGCTCAAACTATGAACAGCCAGTTCATCTTCCCGATAAAAGCTCGATTCTTGAGTTCCAGAAAACCCCGGCTCGCTGCGTACGCTGACAAAAACCAGAAGAACGAAGACTTAAGAAAAAACCTGACCGACTTGCTCGCACGATGCGACAATAATCCGTTAAGACAATGGTTTCAAATGCGGGCTACAGGCTCATCTGCGACCAATCTAGGAAGAACGGGTCGAATCAAAGAGGAGAAATAGTTTCCGCAACATTTTCCTCGGCGATTACACTGCTGTCTCCAAGGAAACCAGTCGTGGGACACAACTGCACCCATCAGCAGTCGGGCACCAGAAAGCCCCGTGACAGTTCACGTTTGTCCTACTCGTTCGTTGCGGGTGTCGGCAATCCGTGCGTACTCAGAAAACTACGAATAGCCGCATAAATTCTCAGATTCTCCTCAATCGTAAAGCCGCCATGCCCACCGCCCGGCACCGTCACAAGTTCGTTGGGTACTCCGACATCATCAAGGGCCTCATGGAGACGTACGGCATGTTCATACGGAACAATTGGATCCGCATCACCATGAATCGTCAGTGTCGGGGGCAAACCTCGCCGGACGTATGTAAGAGGCGATACCTTCTGTGCAATATCTTCTCGGTCACTTGAACTCCCAAGCCACGCCACGGTATACGCTCCTGATGGCCCGGGCTTTCGGTGCAGAGAATCTGCCACATCGGTGATGCCATACCAATTAATTATTGCCGCCACTTTCAGTTCTTCCGTTGAAGTCTCTCCGGTAGACCAAGCCCGTCTGCGGTTACCGGGACATTGTCGGTCCATATCTGCCGATTCCGGCAGCATGCCGGTTGTCAGTGACAAATGTCCGCCAGCAGAATTTCCAGTTACCACGATCTGATTAAGATCGAAGTTAAATTGTTCGGCATTGCGATAAATCCATCGTAACGCACACCGGCAATCTTCCACCGCAGCTGGAGCATGGGCTACATCGGCCAGTCGATATCCGACATTCACAACGTTCCATCCCATTTCCAGATACGGCAAAAAGGTAAGCGCAGACGATTCTTTACTGCCGTTAGTCCATCCACCTCCATGAAAATAAACAAGGGTAGGATTTGGTCCCTCCGCATCTCTCGACTGGTACACATCGAGTTTCAGATCGACTCCACTCGCCCGCATATAGGTGATGTTAGGAGCGAGACGGTAGCTATTCGCAACATGGACAAAACTCTTCGCAGCACCAGACGTTTGGGCTTCTCCAACAAAGGGAGCCACCAGCACGAGCGACAAAACACCGACTACAACCATCCATGACGTTTTCATCTCGGTCACCTCGTTGTTATGTACCCCGAAAAACTGCATCGTGACATTCACTCAGAGACACGTCAACTACGTTTTGCTCCCTGCCACAACCATTCCCAAGACGGCAAATAGCCGCCGAAGCCGCTTCAACTACATTGGCCGCCCAAATAACCACCACCACCACAGTAAGTGACATCCTGTAGCTGAATCGACAATCCGTCGGGGTCACTAAAATATAGTTCCGGTGTCCCTTCTGGAGCGCCACCCCGATTCGGCATCCGCATTGATATCCAATGGCGCAGCGGACCCGCTTGTCTCGATTCACCTCGTGGCTGGAGCCCATGGTCTTCAAGTACAGTCTGAATCCGGTCAACATCGAAATCTTCGAGTGTCAAGCACGCATGGTTAATCGCCGCAGCTGAAGCACGACCAAGACCAATGAACATCAGAAAGTGCGCATCTGGTCCAGCACCAAGTAAGGGAGCTGTAGCTTGGAACGCCTGAACATCAAAGCCGAACGTCTCTCTATAAAACGTGTTAGTTACTGCCGGGTCAGAAACATTAATTGTTAAATGACTCAAACCTTGCACAGCAATTGACCCTGGCGAAGAAAGACCATCGGCGATTCCACATTCATCTCCGATGCGACCTTCGCCACCACAATGTCTTGGGTCCATCAATTCAATGACGAGTCCATTGGGATCAACCATGTGGATTGCTGTTGTGGTATCTCTGGTGCTCACTTGCACTCGCAACGGGCGACCGCTGAGCCCCTCACGACCACTAAATTCTGACAACCCATGATCGGTCAACATCCTGACGATCCGGGCAGCATCAAAATCCTCTATCGCCATCCCAAAGTGATCAATGCGAGGTGAACCCGCTCCTGCCTCAGTGAGCGCCAAAAAGTGTGGTCCCTCCCCAATACGGAGGAGGACCTTCTTCTCGTGGCGAGCCTGAACCGGCATCCCAAATAGCGCCTGATAAAACTCCAAGGACCGCTCTACATCAGACACGGCTAGCGTCACCTGATGTAACCCACGGACACGGAGTGGCGTTGCCGACACCTGCGCATGCGTACGAGCTGTCACAACCAGGAGCGGCAGCGAGTGCAACCATTCTCGGCGGGTTAGCTTCATCGGCGCCTCACAAACTTCTTTAGGCTGCGAGGTAATACCTCCCCGGCATACACATTTCCGTCTGCATCCACGGTCACACCCTCAGCCTGTGCCTCTGGAATGAAACCACGCGCGTTAAAGTCGTCCGCATGAGCTATGACGATACCTTTTCGTAGCTGGTAGTCTGCCACGTACACCGTGTCATCATCGGTAATATAGATGCCACTGGCCATGATGCCCCGCCACTCATCGATGTAGGTCCCGTCCTGGTCGAATATCTGAATTCGTTCATTAACGCGATCGCCGACAAACAACCGCCCTCGAGAATCGAACGCCAGACAATGTGGTTCGTCGAACTGACCGGGCCCGGTGCCTGGTCCTCCCCACTCCGTCAAAAACTCGCCTTCCTTTGAAAACTTCACAACTCGATTGTTGCCGTGACCGTCCGCCACAAAAATGTTACCCTCCGGCCCGACCACGACATCCGCTGGGCCGTCAAACGTATCGCGTCCCGCGCCCGCGACGCCAGCTGTACCGAGTGTCATCAAAACTTGCCCCTCTGGACTGAACTTGATCACCTGATGCCCCCTGCCGTTCTCTCCCCGTGCGTCGGTAGTCCAGATATTCCCATCAGTATCGAGAAAAAACCCATGCGGCCATATGAAGGTGTTTTCACCCCAACTCTCCACAAGAGCTCCGGTTCGGTCGTACTTAAGAATCGGCGCTACCGAGTCGCGATCAATACAATTCGAATCGAAACAACGATGAAAAACCCAGAGATTCCCATCTCGATCGACCTCAACGCCAATGGTTTGACCCCACTCGTCCACCCCAGCAGGTAATTCAGCCCAGTCCATTTCCAATCGATACTCTAATGCTCGCGATTGAGCGACCGCTTCACTCGTATGTCCGAACAACACCATCGCCATGACTAACGCGCCGACACTATAGATTCTCATTTCGCTTGTTCTCCTTACGGCCAAATGACCCGCCACTGTGTAGCGAACTCGGCATTCCCCCAAGCTATACGAAGTGTTCCAGACGGAAGTTCACCGGGACCTTGAGAAGCAATCGGCTCCAGAGTAACCGTCAAACTTTGCACCGTTTCGGGAAGGGACCGGTGACTCAATTCCGTCCTTCCTAAATCCAAAGTCGGATCATAATCCGTGCCCCATTGTCTGGTTTGACGGTTAACAATTAAGTCGGCAGTATCTTCCCGAGGAAGCAGAAACAGGGTATAAACACCCCGTGGCACCTGAAGGTCTCCAATTCGTACGTTGACATCGGTCGTCAGCGAAGTCGCCCAGTTTGCACCGAGACGCCATACTTGACCAAACGGCACTAACCCGCCAAATATCGTGCGTCCCCGGGCGTGTGGCTGACCGTGATCAATCGTAATGTGAGAGGGGCCAGAATGCGACGTGGAGCGGTTGAACCATCCGGTCGCCCCGTTCAAGAGACGGCCATCAAACGCAACACTGGTAGTCACCCGCCCACTCGGTGCGACAACTGGCCCAGGCGAAGCATCCTGTGCGACGAGGCATCCGGCCAGAAGGAGGAAAACCATAACAATCGATAAGACCGACCGGATGACAAAAGTGGACACAAATGAAAGCGGCATATTTGGATTCTCAAAAGTCAGAAACAGCCACAATGAATAACCAGATCAATACTACGGAGTGATTCTGGTCGACAGGACCAAAAGAGGTCAAGGCCAGCGATCCGTGTAACTAGCCCGTTGGTATAAAAGCTAAAAATCGCCTCGGGTTGTCAACCAGCAGCTTTCGAATTAGTTCTTCCGAAACACCGGCATATCGAAGTTTTGGCACAAACTGCATTAACACCGAGGACCATCCATGCCCCCAGTTCGCCTTAAATTGATTGACATTCCCTTGGTCAGAAGACAACAAGATATGATCTTCAAAACCAGCATCAATCAAATCCAAAACCATCCGCACCTTGTCAGACGCTGGAATCCGAGACCTTCCCATCTCATGTCCGAGTGTATCAAGACCGATAAAAGCACCACGACGCGCCACCTCGGTATGCGTCGCTAAAGGTCGATGCTCAGGTTTGATGGTTGCCATGTGGCCAATCACGACACGGGAGAGATCGACCCCTTGTCCCTCGATCACATCCAGTTGTTCCATGGCGCAACTTGGACAGCTTTCATGCGGCGTGTGGGTGAAGATCGGAAGTCCGGTCAGCAGATGGGCTCGCGCGACAGCCCGATGCACTTTCCGCTCATCTGGTCGCATTTCAAGCGAAGAAGCAATCTCACCAAAGGCACCCCACCGTTGTGAATTAGCATCTGTCACAAGCTCTTCAACCAGTGCATCCTCAGTCATCTCCGCAACACGTACCGGATAGATTGCGAAGCCAATGTCTTCAAAGTAACCACCAGCCATAATAATTCTGACTGCAGTCCTCGCAGCGATAGCTTCCAAATTTCTCACTTGTTCGGGACTCCGCCGGCCAGTGGCAGCATCGACAATACAGCCAAGTCCGTCGAATGCAGACGCTCGGAGCTCCTCCACCGCCAAGTCCACATCAGCTCGGCCAACGTGTTCATGGAACAGGGTCGCTCCATTCGCTAGCTCAGTAGGATTGATGTCTCCTTGTAACGTTCGAATGACTGCACGGTCAGGAAAGTCAGGCGACTCCGAAGAAGTAAAACTCTGTTGAGTGAAAACCGGCCGTGGCAAACCAATTGCCGACACGACCGCGGAACCCGCTACCGCACCGATAAATCGGAAGGCCTCCCGCCGAGAATGCTGAGTCGTGGAACCTCCGATCATGTCACCTGAGAACTGGTACCCCATCACAGTTCGAGAGAATCCCCAAACATCATTTCCTTTGGCCTGAAACTCCGCTGAACTTCGACTGCTCCCAATGTCATGGAAAACCAAACTTCGTCGTCATCGATGGTAATCGGATCGTCCCGCAAGAAAGCAAACTCCAAAATAACTGTTTCTTCGCTCTCGATAAACGCCTCAACATCCTCAGCCACAATCGGGACTTTATTCGGCCGTTCCAAGTACGTCTGCCCAAGAAGCACCGACCGCTTAACTCGCTCAGCAAATTGACGGGGCACGCCAGCGACGGAGACGACGTAAAGTGGCTCAAATTGGAGCAGAAACGCCTGTTGCTCTGCTGGAATCTGTTCACCAATTCCAGCCTGGGCTCTTGCCAACGCCTGCTTCACCGGCAGGGCGCTGCGCCACGACACCGTCAGGGTCGCCCGTTCCGGAACCGGACCAATTCCCTCCAGCGGTGGAACGTCACTAGGCGGGATAATCCGTCGCCCATCATCGCGTTGGCCAGCAGCGTTTACCGCACGACGGCGGGTCCGACTTCGGCTCGACTCGTCAAGAACAACAGTTACCTTGCGTGACCACGGCGAATCCGTCAACATCTGCTCAATTTCTTCTTCAGACCACGACGTAAAAAATCTTTCTTCCCAGAAATTAGCGGCAATAAGACTCCCAGACAGACAAATCCAGACCGCAAAGACCCCAAAACTTTTAAAAGTCATGAGCCTGATCTTCTCGAAGAACCACTGGCGCAACATCGAATCGCTCCCCATCGCAGAACTGTAGTGACTGAAATAGACGAATCCACAACAACTTGTTCTACTAGACGCGTGAATCTTGATTATAGCCACGGATGGCTTCCGTAACATCGAAGAAAATCTTCATCTGGCACGATCTTCTCGACTAAGAACCGCCGGTGAAAACGCTTCTTTTAGAAACAATTCTGGGTTGCCTGACCCATCTGCCGACACCTTCCAGATGTCAGTCACCCGAGCAGTGGGAGCCGATTCATCTGGCATCGCGTAAAGAATCTCTTGATTGTTCAACCATTCCACTTGATCATCGACGTGTCGCACTTCGGCTAGTGGCGTTTCAACAGACGAGGCCAAATCGAGTACGTGCAAACGCCACACGAAATCAGTGTCGGTAGGCATTCGTTTCTTAAATGCGATCAGCGTCTCATCGGGAGAAAGTGCCGGACATTCAACACCCTCACGAAGCACGGAAATCCGCCGCTCGGATACTTTCCCTTCTACCAGATAAACACTGCCCCCGGTACCCAGCGTGGCATAAAAATGATCACTCTCTTGACCGAATGTCACTCCCCAGTAATTCAAATCGGCGGCGCGGATACGAGTGGAACCCTGGAACAATTCGAACTCCTCTAAATTGTTGACGACTCGCTCGCCGGTATTCGTGTCTATGATGCTCGTTTCGGTCGAGAACCCAGCTTCAGCATACGAATGGCCCGACACAAATACCGTGACCGCAGCCCGACGCCCGTCACGGGACAGGCGTGTGCGGCTGGGAATGCCGTTTAGGGGAAGCGTATAAAGCGGTTCGAATAACTCATTGAACACCATGATTGAGTGGGTTGTGTAAAACCGGTCAGTCGCCAGACAAACACCCCGTCGGTGAACAAAATGCAGCCGGTCGCAACGAAGCGGTGTTGCACGACGATCCTCGCCGGACGCCGTCAAGCGAAGCGCACTCATAATCCCATAACTGGCATCCAAGCCTGTGTGACGAATAAAAACCGCGTGTTCAGGAACGCTCACCTCACTACCCGCGGCGGTTGTACCAGAAAGGCTGTCGGGTACCACGTCAGGAGTAATGACTTCATCAATATCACGACCATTCGCCAGCTCATTAGGGCCTTCCGTAACACTCATTAGTTGCAAATCGTCAGAAACAGCCCCTTCCTGCGGTTGGTCGACTGTCAGATTGAGGTCCGCAAGACTTCCGATTTCAGGCAGCGACTCATCTTGAAAAAGGGCAGCTCGTTGCACGGACGCTCGCCAGGCATAGCCAATCGCCAGAGCAACACATGCCACAACCAAAAACGCAAACAACACGCCCGAACGACGGTAAGAGTCAACTCTCTGATCACTATTACGTATCACTATCGAAGTCCTGTGCAGTGTCACGTTCGACGATAAAGTAAGCGAACGAAACAGCCAAAAATAATCCAACGGCAAAGACAGTCAGAGCAACACGCAGCCCCAGTTGTGTCCACAACATCCCGAAGATAACTGATGCAGCCAATCGTGTGAGGCTGGTCGCGGTCGTAAGAGCCGCAAGACCTGTACCGCGTCGTTCAATCGGAAGAAAACCGCTGGCGAGTGCCATGAGGACCCCATCGGTAAGCGCGTAGTGAGTGCCAAGCAAGAGAAGGCAGCCGACCAGCCCAGTAATACCAATGTCAGGTTGCATTGTCAGGAGATAACTCAGCGCAAGAAAACAATACCCGGTCAGCAGTGCAGTCCGACGACCGATTCGGTCTGCGAGGCGGCCAGCGGGAACCGCAAATGCCAAGTAACTCGCCGACGTCCCAACGTAAAGTAAGGGAAATAAGCCGGCATTAAACCCCACCTGGTCCTGTAGGACAAGATAGATAAATCCGTCACTCACAGTCGCCGCACTCAATAAAGTCGCTGCGACTGTCAACCGTAAAAGACGAGGGTCACGCAGTGCACGACGAAATTCGGACAATGACGACAGGACTCCACTAGTCTCTGGTTCTGACGCCCTCGACTTGGGATTATGTACAAAGAAGACAAGCACACCAAGACCGCAAATGGCGACACTAAAGCTACATACAAAAACAACATCGAAGGCGTCTGGCATTACCGCCAAAATGGCCAAAGCCACCAGAGGACCGAGCATCGCCCCCGCACTGTCGAGCGCACGATGCACTCCGAACGAGGTCGCCAATGTTGTCGAGTGACTACTCAAGGAGATCAGGACGTCCCGCGGCACGGCGCGCAAGCCCTTAGCAGCTCTATCAATCGCAACGACACTGGCGATTAATGGCCATGAAACACCTGCAAACAGTAACCCCAACCTTGATACAGCTGAGACACCGTAGCCAACAAACGCTAACTCCTTACACCGATTAGAGCGATCGACAACAACACCGCTAAAAAGTCGGAGCAATGCCGTAACCCCGTGATACAGGCCGTCCACGATACCGTAGTGAAATGGGGTCAGGCCGAGATACAGCACGAGATAGATCGGCAATACCGTGCCAACCATCTCTGACGCAATATCAGTAAATAAACTGGTAAAGCCAAGTGCCCAAACGTTTCGACTAACGCTAAACCAAGACCGATTACGACCGCGGTCGTGTCGGGCTTTGCGCAACGCCGACCAAGCCTCAATCTGATACATCGATATACTCGATGTGCCGCAATTAGGTTCGGACCCAGTGTCTCAAGGTGCGTTCGCCGTTCCGTTGTCGGTTGGAGTTTCTCCCTGTGGCCCAGGCAGAGGTTCGTCTGCGGCAAACCGTCTGAGAACGTTCTCGGTAAGCCTCGACACGTTGTTGTCATAGTCGTTAAATGACAAACTCCCACCCCATGCAATGGAACTCGTCGAAAATACGGCACCGCCATTTGGATATTCCAAATACGCCATATCGGCATAGACGAGCTCATTAACCGTTCCACCTTGTAAAGAGTCACTCGTGTTGACCTCTTCGACAACCTGCTGATAGGCGTCGGAGTGCCCGAATGACCGGGCTAAAACCAGCGTGTGCGGTGGTGACCCGAGAGCAACATCGACACGGTCCAATTCAGAACCGGCCCCACCAAACTCGAGTACCAGCGATGGGTGATTCCCGATCAGCTCGTTGTCACCGATGCCTTCAAAAATGAAGGCGGCTCTTGGATCGAAACTACCGGGCATTCGCTGGAACGGCGAGTTACGATCAAATCCCTGCGCTGTGAAAACGACACCTACCAACCACTGAGGCGCACGGCCGCGAAACCGCCACAAGCCACCCGGTTCACCGGTAATACTGTGATGATGCTCACCGGGAGCACCTTGCCACGCCTCGGTTCCATCTCGCCGCCGAAGTTCAACATACGTTCCCGTCGGATCCATCGGAGTCACCCAGTAAAAACCGTTGCCACCCATGTACATTAAGCGGCCACCTTGCTCGAGATAGGTGCGCATGCCTTGAAGCATTTCCCACGAGTAGTACTCTGGATGCGTGCCCGTCATGACGACGTTGTAGGGTTCAAGTAGTTCGGGTCCTTCAAAATGAAGGTCTCCATCGGTAATAACATCAACGTCAAACCCTTTAACATCTAACCAATCGATTAAATGCGTATCCGCCATAAACTGCCACGGATTGCGGGAGGCAACCTTGGGTCGCATGTCCGTAATCGGCCGAAGTCGCGACGAATAAGTCACTCCACTACCGTCTGTGTGACCTGCATAGGTACTCATCCTTCTCGGAAACCCACGGGGACCAGTACTCGCGTATGCCAAATAGCTGAAGGTTGGAACCAAGAAGGCAATCTTCGACGTTGCGGTGCCTTGGGGTGGTCTAACGAAGAACGGCACGTAGTCTTCACTCGTCGTCGTTTGTAATCGCGCAGCATAAACCCCACTCGGTAGGTCCTCAGGAATCTGGAAAGCAAAATCCACATCCCAGGCCGCATCAAGCAAGTCATCGTCATGAAAATGGATTGCTCCGTAATGTTCAGGCGCACGACGATAATCCATCTCCGTCGCATCCCAGAGATGGCCTGTCACAGCCCGTGTTGGAAGATTAACCGTTCGACCATCAAACTGTGTCGGCCCAGTATCCCGCACCCGGTCAGATGAAATGTCGGCCGAGAAATCCCACGCAGCCAATGCATCACTCGGTCCTTGCCCTTGGCTAATCGACTCAACCTCCGCTCGACTAAGTGCCCGGTCATACAACCTGGGATTGTCAATCTTTCCGCTGTAATACCCCCCAACATCACCATCTTCGGTCCAGCGCGCCGCCATTAGCAGTGGCACTTCCGTCGGCGCCAGCCCTGAAATCGCAGTGGGTCGTTCGACTACCACCTGTGTCGGATCATCGGGTTGGCCGTCAATCGGTTGTTGATAAATCGCCAAACTCCCACTGTCCGCGTTAAAGCTCGCTGCCACGAAATACCATTTCGTTGGAACTCCATGGGGGCGTGGACGGTTGGCACCAAATATTGACGGCTCCCACGGCCGCAATTTTGGTTCGGCTACCAGTGTATCTACCTGCCCTGACCCCGCGCCGATTCGCACCGCCAATCGGCCATCAGGATCTAAGAAAAGACCATAGCCCCGTTGGTCGACCTCCGACCACTTAGTCAGAATCCCTTGCTAGTCCCGACTATCATCCCAACCGACCCCGCCAGGCCGAGTCGCCGCGATCCAAGCCGTAATCGTAAAGCTGCCGTCAAGACGTAAAGCCGAAGCATCGTCAACCGTGACATACGAGCCGACCACCAGTTCCTGGTGCCGCCCCGGATAAGTTCGATTGACTGGTGCCTCAATCACCTCTTCTTTCATGCCAGGACCCAATGGATTCGGATCGCCATGAATCAGACGAACAATGTCAGCGCGATATTGCGGCAACTGGCTACTCACCATAAATTGAATGGTTTCACCCGGTTGGACGCTTAAACGATCGGCATACCCAACCACGCCCATCGCCACCAGACTATCGGCAGGCGACATGTCCTGCTGCGCAGTCCCATGGAGCACCGTAAATATTGTAAGAACGAGCAAGATCGACATACAGACCCTTGTTCTAGACATAACGTCCCTCCAGACCACCTGGTGGTCAACAGATCAGAATCCGGCCTTATAACAACGACATCTACTCTTCAGAGCTACCGCCACACCACATTTTTCGTTCAAATACTTGTGAACCACATATTACTAGCGTAGCGTTAGACGAAGTCATTCTATGCGCAAGTTCAAACGCTGTCTGCAGGGAATTAGACATGCGCACACGACAACCCCATTTGGCACGGATGCAAATAGAATTACCCAACTACAAAAAGACCCAAATCGCAGTTAAACAGTCGAACGTCTTTCGACCTACTGGAGATCTACTGGCTCCCTTGAACCAAGGCGCCGCAGCAAAGCCGCCGTACTCTCAGAAGGAGCGTTCGCGTTGCTACGCTCTACGAGATAAAGTGGTGTCCGACCTCGTTTGTCCTCAACGTTCACATCGGCACCGCGATCTACCAAAAGCTGAATTACCTCGTCCTCCCACATAGCGGCAGCACCATGTAATGCGGTCTGCCCACCACGATTGGTCGCAGAGACATTGGCCCCATGATCTAAAAGCAAGCGAACCGCCTGCAAAACGAGATCGTCCGGTGGCCGCCTCGCGTCATTTTCGCCCAATCCAGACGCCACCATTAATGGTGTGACGCCAGCAGCATTGGCCAAAAATGGGTCAGCACCCGCGCTCAGCAATACACGCATCATTTCCAAATTTGCATCACGCGTAGCTAACCAGAACGGACTCGCCCCGTCATAGGCATTGCGGGAAACATAATCTCCGCGTCGAAATGGTAGCGGTCTAGTCAAAACGGCGTTAGGCTCGGCACCCGTCTCGAGCAAAGCTTTGAGGAGAGTCGTCTTCTCTGTGTCGACAGCGAAGTGAAGCGCTGTCATGCCAAACTGATCGGGTTTATTCCAATCGGCCCCGTGGTCAAGAAAATAGAGAGCGAGTTCTTCATGCGGACTTTGACTAACGACCAATCGATAGTCACTACCGGTGACAGCATCGAGACTCGCAGCAGCCACCAGTAACGGACTATACCCATCTGGTGTCACCTCGTCGACATCGGCACCAGCCTCCACCAGTAGACGCGCAACCTCGATTGCACCCGCTCGAGCGGCAAATAACAGTGGCGTAAATCCATCTTGTGAGCGAGCCGTCAGGTCCGCACCAGCTTCCACTAGCGCTTTAACCACGGCTACATGGTTCCCCGCCGCCGCCCACATCAACGCCGTCTGGCCTCGATCGTGTTCTGTCGCATCGAGGTCCGCCCCACCAGCCAACAGTTTCATAACAGATGAAACCGGTCCCGTACGTGCACACGTCATCAGAACTGTCTCACCGGCTTGTCCAACAGACCGTGCATCCGCACCGGCTCGCAATAACACTTGAACCATCGCATCACTCCCGTTGCGACAGGCCAACACTAGTGGGGTGATAGCAAGATCATTCTTGGCATCTACTTCAGCACCGGCTGTGATCAGGTACTGAGCCATCTGCACCTCATCCCAATAGGCAGCCCAGTGCAGTGCCGTCGCTCCATCCGGTTGGGCAATCTTGACATCAACGCCCTCTTCAATCAGCGCCCTGACCACATCCGGTTCGTTACGCTCAGCCGCATCCGTTACCCGATGGTCCTCAGCTGTGAACCCAGTGGCTGCAACCGTCAGTGTCGCGACTAACACCACCACCCGAAACACCTCACGGTTCACGACTATTCGTTGAATTTGCATGCACCCTCTAAAACATAACTCTCGGTTACACCTCAGAGAGCTGTTTTATCTGTCCGGTACTATCACCAAGCGATTCCATCGGGACACCCAACCGATCCAAGACCGTTAGGAACAAGTTGGTAACCGGTGTGTCCGATGCAAATTGCAGGTGACGACCTCCAGCAATCGTTCCACCACCACCTCCAACCAGCAATGTTGGCAAATTGTGATGATTGTGCCCATTCCCATCACTCATTCCACTGCCGTAAATGATCATGGACGAATCAAGCAATGAACCATCACCATCCGCTGTCGATGCGAGACGGTCAAGATAGTAAGAAAAAATCTTCGCATGATACTCATTTACTCTAATCAGCTTATTGATCTTCTCTCCGTCACCACCATGATGCGAAAGCGGATGATGAGCGTCGGGAACACCAATTTCCGGATACGCCCGTTGACTCGTCTCGTGTCCCACCATGAAAGTAATAACCCGCGTAAGGTCAGCTTGGTAGGCCAGAACCTGGAGGTCGAACATCATCTTGGCGTGCTGTTCAAACGTGCCCGGAACTCCGGCTGGCTGTTCCATCACCGGCAAACTCAGATCACTTTGTCTTTCGGCCAGTTGAATCCGCCGTTCCATATCTCGAATGGCCTCAAGATATTCTTCAAGTTTCAAACGATCACGCGGACCTAGATCCTGCTGAAGTTTTGTCACCTTCTCTGTTACCGCATCCAGAATACTGCTGTCCTCCTCACGCCTCGCCCGCCAAACAGCGGGATCGGTGCTCTCATTGCCAGCAAAAAGCCGCTCAAAAATTACACGGGGGTTATTCTCCATTGGAAGCGGCGTCGTCGGACTGCGCCAAGACAGCGTGTTTGCGTATGCACAGCTATAACCAGGATCACACGAACCGATTGCTTCCTTCGACTCAAGAGAGAGTTCAAGGGACGCCAACTGAGTATGTTGCCCCAAGCTGCGAGCAGCAATTTGATCCATAGACACACCCGCTCGAAGATCAGCTCCTTCAGTCTTCTTGGGATGAACACCTGTGAGATAAGCAGCCGAAGCACGCGCATGATCCCCAGCTCCCTCACCAGGCCATGCATCACCTTCTTTGTTGGCCAAGCCACTAAGTACCAGCATGCGCTGTCGATACGCTGCCAGTGGTTTAAGTGTCGGTGTCAGGTCGAAACCGTTTCCTGCACCAGTCGGCGTCCACGAATCCATATAGACGCCATTTGGAACGTAGACCACACCCAAACGTCTTACCCCGGAAGCCGCAGTTGAACGCATCGCCGACAATGCCGGTACCATCCCATCCAGTAAAGGCAGTGCCAAACTGGCCCCAACCCCCCGAAGAAACGTCCGACGTGCCAAGTGTTTCTTAGTAATAATCATGGCTCTCGCGACCTCCTCATTTGGAACGGCACACTCTCAACCACCTGCAACACAACCGATGACCAGCGATATTGATCCGGCTGTGACTGCCGAACAATCTGTCGCACTGTCGGTCCATCGTACGGCTCAAGTCCCCGACCCAGCGCATAAGTAAGTAGTTTCTCTGTAAACGCAGTTGCGAACTGGTCACCCTGCGCAAGCACATGTTCTCCCACACTTGCCGGTCCACGTAATTCCACTCCATTCGGAAGTTCAGCGGACGGGTCAATAATTCCACCATTGTCATGTGTACGAAGCCGACCGATTGCGTCAAACGGCTCGAGCGCAAGCCCCAAGGGATCCATTGGCGCATGACAACTTGCACACACCGGGTTTGCCCGGTGCACCTCAAGGCGTTCCCGAACCGACCGAGGAGCATTGGCACTGGACTCAGCAAGATCTGGTACATTCGCCGGAGGCGCTGGGGGGGGTGCACCCAATAGATTCTCAAGCACCCATTTACCACGTAGTGTCGGTGAGGTGCGATTAGGATACGACGTCGCCGTCAAAATACTGCCTTGCCCCAGCAAGCCGAAGCGCGTCCTGTCCTGCAGACTGACGCGTCGAAAATAGTTGCCATGAACATTCGGAATGCCATAGTGACGCGCGAGTCGCTCATTCACAAAAGTGTAATCGGCGGTCAGTAATTCCAGTAAGCTTCGGTCATTCCGCAATTGACTCTCAACAAACAATTCCGTTTCTGTCCGAAATGCATCTCGAAGATTTTCATCAAATTCAGGATAGGCATCAGGGTCAGGTGCCACTGATGGCAGATTGCGCAAATAGAGCCACTGACCTGCGAAGTTCTCTACCAGCGCATGCGCCCTGGGATCGCGTAACATCCGATCAACCTGAGGCCTGAGCCATTCTGAGTTACTGGGGTCAGCGGCGACAGCAGCCGCCAGTAGCGCATCATCTGGAATGCTGCTCCATAAGAAAAAAGACAGCCGTGAAGCTAGTTCAACCGGACTCAGTCGGTAAAGGGAACCGGGTTCAACCTCATCAGGTTCACGTTCAATCCTGAACAAAAATTCCGGATCGACCAGCACGGCCCGAAGTGCACGTTTAATCCCGTCATCAAAGCTACCAGATATACGGCGCCCCTCCCGATAAAAGTCGAGTAAGGTAGCGACATCGTTTTCAGTCACCGGTCGACGGAAAGCCCGTCGCGCAAGGGTTGACAGTATTTCGGTCGCACAACGCTCTTGAGCATCAAGAGAGGTAGCCGGGTCAGGCGTGCACACGAATACTCTTGATCGAACAGGCGTCGTCTCAGGTTTTGAAGCATCATACGGTCCACTGATCGAAAGACTCTCGAGACTCATCGGCGCATCTCGATCGCCCGCAAATTCGTAGGATGCTACCGACAATCGAGGTTCAAGAGGTCCCTCTGGTAGACCGCGCCGCTCTGGAAAAGAAACGCCCACCGTGTGTGTTCCCGCTTTTACGGATAGCGTCAGCTCAAGCCCTTCATCGGCAGTCTGTTCGTACGCCGACGCATCCATCACCGCAGACCATGGGTTAATCACACCGTCTCCTCCAACGGTGAAGTCCGCCACCCACTTTCGATCAAACCGTACCTCGATGGTATTTGGTTCAGACAAACCACGAATCTGGCTAGCATGGGTTCGCTGGAGACGGATCTTAAGCCGATATTCACCATCCAGAGGGAAGTAATGGCTGGCCGCCATCCCACCACGTGTACCAAAAGACAACTTTTCACTCATGCGTTGGTACTGCAGCAAGGTTGGCCGTACTCGATACGTCTTCAAGGTAGGTAGCATCCTGGGGTCGGCAACCGCCAGTTGAGCAACCCGCGCCGATGCAATCATGTACCGCTCAAGTAGACTGGGTGATAGTGCCAGTACGTCTGCGATGTTGTCGAAACCATAACCGGAATCATCCGCAGGTAACATCTCACGTCCGTCAATCTCAAGCCCCAGCAGGTCTCGGATGGCGTTGGTGTATTCGGCGCGATTCAGACGGTGAACAATCCGACGACCAGGGTTTGGCGCCTCCGAAAACGCGGTATCCAGTTCGCCTTCCAGCCACGACGCAACCCGGTCATAAGAACTTGAGTCCGGGCGTCGCTGACCCGCCGGTGGCATCGCCTGCGAGCGTAACTTTCTGACAACCTTCTCCCATATGGCCAACTCTTCAGGCACTTGGCCAATGCGATCAAGACGGACGGTCTCAAGGGAAAGTCCAGCCGTTCGAACTCTATCGTTATGACATGTAATGCAGTACTGATCGAAAAAGTCTCGCTCCCACGCTGAATCAGTTGATGGAGCTGAAACGGTCTGGCGAATAAGTTCTTGCGACATGACTCCACCGGAACGGATCGCCTCAAGTGAAACGACGGCCAAAAGGCTAACTACAGCGCCGGAGAGGAGAATTCTTAGTGACATAGCTAAGGACGACGTTCACTACGATATTCGGGATTTACGCAGCAGTCCACCTCATAAGATGGTATTGCGATACGCGACTAACCCTGTCACCGCGCGGCCAAAGACGCTGAAATGATTTCCTCGTCGTTTCGCGCATAGATATGTCGATTAGCATAAGCGGGCTGCGACCAATTTACATACGTCAACTCTCGTCGATTCCCAGGTCTGGAAGTAGGAGCAATCAGAAATGTACGACTGATCTCTTCGTATCCCTCTGGAGAAAGCCGGGCAATAATCAAATCTCCTCGATCATTGTTAATAAAGACACGGTCTTCGTGTTGGACCATAAACGCGCTGACCCACCGGCCACGCTCACCGGTCGCTTCCTGTGATTCCCATACACGCTCGCCCGTTGCGGCAACCAAGCACCGCAGTTGACCGTAACTACCAAATCCGTAGATGTAATCGCCCTGAATTATCGGAGTCCCGATTACAGCATGGAGACCATCAGTCAAAATCTCACTCTGGCTTGTACCTTGCCACCGCAATTCAGCCGATGGACGATCGTTATTGAGCGCTAACATCATTGGCCCATCATAAAACGTCGTTACAAATAGCGCTGACCCGGCCCTGACGGGTGTGGCCACTGTCATGTCCCAACCCACCTCAAATGGCTGTTCCCAATAGACCTCCCCTGTTTCAGGATCAAGTGAAGATACTGCCGAAGGGTGCCAGATAATCAGTTGCTGAGTGCCTCCGGCCTCGATGATGATCGGCTGGCCAACACCAGGTCCAGACTCAATCGACGAAAGCGCTCGCCACACTTCTTCACCAGTTAGTTTGTCGAAAGCGACAACCTTTGCGTTCGGCTCCCCTCCCACAATGGTGATAACCCTGTTCCCATTAACAATAGGCGCACTCGAAAATCCCCACGTTGGTATCTCCGCGTCAAATTCCTCGGCGAATGAGGTCCGCCACAAAATCTCACCAGTCTCAACAGTTAAGGCGATGAGTACGCCGCTTGCGCCCACTGCGTATACCCGGTCGCCGTCGACCGTTGGTGTTGCGCGCGGCCCTTCATCCCAAGAGATACCTGCATAATTTGCCTCCCAACTCTGACTCCAGAGCAGTTGGCCGGTCCCTTCATCCAAACATACGATTCGCTCGATCCCATTTAACCCTTGAGTGCGTTCAAAATCGGTCAGGAATACTCGACCGGCGGCCACAGCAGGCCCTGAAAATCCTCGATTAATGGGCGTTCTCCAACGAATATCAAGTCCACCCTCTGGAAAGGTCTCAAGAATCCCCGTTTCCGCCCATACTCCGTTGCGTCCTTGTCCTCGAAACTCTGGCCAGTCATCAGCTGTGATACTAGGCGTGATGATCGTTAGTAGACCAAAAATTAAGGCAACACCGCGCAAAGAAAAACCTTGGTTCATAAACCCAACTCGTCGTAGATCACCCGAACATTGCGGTCAGCTCGATTCATGTCGTACTCGGGATACTGAGTTCCAAAATCGAGTCCGGCAACAGCAGCTTCAATCGATTGGCCGGCCTCCTTCGCCGTCTTCACCGTATCAAGAAAATCACGGTTAAATTGAGCATACTCGACGACATCATCCCACGTAGCCCACCGTGGAATAGGGCTCCCTGCTGGGGGGACAATATGTCCAGGAATCACACGGCGAACACCGGAAATAGCCTCCACAGCCCGTTCCAAGGTCCGTGGATAAGCAACACCGCTACCGCCGTTTCGCACATCGATGATTGGTGTTCCTCTAACAGCAAACAGGTCTCCCATGTGAGCGACACCCAGAGCCGGAAAAACCACAATCACGTCACCATCGGTGTGGCCAGGGCCGAAATGATAGAGATCGATTTGATCACGACCGTCAAACAACGTCAGACGGTCATCAAAGGTGCGGTCCGGCAAAAACTGTTCTCCGTCGCCCATGAACGTTTCCATACGCTCCATATTGGCGGCGGTATTTACCTGCGCAATAATTTCTACTTGATTAGAAAAATCAGCATTCCCCCCCACATGGTCACCATGACTATGGGTATTAATGATGACGGTGACTGGCTCACTCGTGATGGCTTGAATCGCTTCAAGAACAGGTCGTCCCCAGCCAGCCAACTTGGTGTCAACCAACACGACGCCGTGCCCGTCAGTTACCAGCGCAGCTGTATGTCCTCCACCTCCACTGATGACATAGAGATTCTCGCGAACATCCATGGTTTGAATCGTAACCGGGCCCGGTTCCTGTACAACTGAACCTAACGCTCCTCCTATGGCCCCGGTGCCAACCACGAACAATATGCTGAGTGAAATAAGTCGTTGCACAATCAGTGTCCGATCTTAGACTAACGTGATTCCGCGCCAGTCTCCACCGCCGCCATTTTCTCGTCTGCACGTGCACCAGCCAAAATACCGACCATGCCATAATTTCCCTCGTGGCACGCGTACTCATACATCCGGCCATCATTCCTCACCATGGGCACTGCGGCCGTCCATTCTCGAGTCCAGACCGAAGAATCTTCAACTGTGAATTCGTAAAGCAAGGTATCGGTATCGAGACGAGTAAACCGTTCCACTAGCAGCAAATTTGCACGGCTGCCTCTGAAGTTGGTTTTGTCGGTAAAATTTCTTGTTTCTACAACAAGAGTGTCTCCGTCCCAGTGACCGACGGAGTTTCCCTGCCATTGTCGAATGTGTTCCGATACATGTGAACGTTTGTCCAACGGAATCATTCGAACCTCATGAACCATCTCATTTAAAATCGCTACATATTCTTCGGTTTGAAATAATTGAAAATTGTTGTTGTAAGCCCCAGACAAACGAGGAAGGTCACGGGTAATACAACGCTCCCACAGTCCGCGGTCCTCAGGACCAGCTGCAACAATCGCAAAGAATCGGTCAAATCGAGATGACTCCTCCAATCGCGCTTCGGTGGTATAAGGAATTCTGCCGTCAGGAGGATCAATGATCAGAGACGTGCGCTTGTCATCGGTCAGTGTCCTGCCGTAGTCCCACCAAAAGTCGTTATAGGCACGTTCGACATCACTCCCGATGCCAGCCGACCGGTCAGTCCCGTCGCGTCTATCAGCGTTACGATTATCCAACGCCTCCCGCAAAAACTCCGCAGCCTCTTCATCCGTGAACACGGACTTCCCCTGTAAATCAACAGGCCTCTCCAGCGGTGTCATCGTGCGATAGTCCCAAATTCCTTGCAGGTCAGGTCGTCCGTTTGACAGCCGAGGTACAAGTGAATCATCAGTCTGTCCTTGTGCACCGGCGGCAAAGACCACGACCAATAAACACAAAAGAATCGACAAATATTTCATAATCAATCTCCAAAGCGATCAACGGACCGCAATCTCTGATTTCTCACTGTTCCTGATCTGAGTCGCCATTGGCGTCAAGTGCTCTTTGGCCGCTCAGCGCATTCCTGACCGCCCAGTTACCCTCATGGCACGCATACTCGTACATCTCATAATCCGCGTCTCGCGTTAGAGGCATCGAAATGGTCCACGGCTGCATATAAACATTCGGGTCGTCGATTCTGACGGTCCAAATGATCGTATCGTCAGATACTCGCTCGTAGTGTTCGACAACATCGAGCCGAGGACTGGTGGGAATGCCTTTGAGCCGCGCTCCGGCCGCACTTGAAGCAATCCATCCTCGGTCATGAAAATTCTTCGTATGAACAACGAGAGTATTGTCATCCCAATAAGCGCGAGCGTCACCCATCCACTGCGTAATGTTGGGATCAATGTGAGGCCGATCAGAAAGTGGAATAATCCTGACGTCGTGAATCATTTCGTGTTGAATAACAACATAGTCAGATGTTTGAACGATGCGGTAGGCATTGTTGTAACCGGCGGGAAGCATCGAACCAGGCACGCCCCGAGAAAGACAACGATCCCACACGCTCATATGTCGATAGTGGTCACCGAGGTGATCCAAATTGTACGCCTTGGCCTCCAAGGCCCACGACCTGACCGGAGCAAGACCAGTTGGCGGGTCAATAATTAATGAAGTCTGACCGGTCGACAGTACCGTGTCTCCCGAATCTAGCCAATGATTGTCATAGCCTCCCACGGCATTCGGGTTCGGATTGGCCTCCGCATAGGCTCGTCGTTCGGCCGTCGTCCGTTCAAGCTCAGCAACCTCTTCACGCGTGAGAAAGGCTTTCCCTTGAACCGAATCAGGCCGCTCTATCGGCGTAATCGTCTTATTGCCCCACATTCCCTGAAGATCGGGTTGCCCGTCCGATGTGCGCGGGTGGGTCCAATTAGGATCGACCACTCGGTCAATCTGCGCCATTACCGGCACGGCGATGCTCATCCAAACGATCACACAGACAAAAACCATTGACAACCGGCAAGAACTCACTGCTGGCATCATAGACTCCTTTACATCTCAGGAATACTCAAAGAATCACTCTGTGTAATCGCAATAATTATAGCTTTGACGAGCAGAGAAAAGTGTCTCTCTGCATGTAACCTGAATGCCGCACCTGAGACAAACTAAAACCGAAGTAACTACTTCGTCGAGACGGCGTGGATGGTCTTGACCACGTCCAAATACACAGGCGTAACTTTCTTAAGCCTGTAGCCCGCTTTAACAACATTATCGACTGTCGGGCGATTCATTTCCGGTCCAAATCTTCTCGAGACGACTGTCATCAAATCCATCATTATCTTGAACGGAAAAAATCGACTTCCCGTGTGTTCAAACATGAACAACTCGCCTCCGGGCTTAAGAACTCGCCTCAACGCCCGAAGACCTCCAATCGGGTCCGGAACGGAGCAAAAAGTGCATGAAGTGAACACCTGATCAAACTGTGACTCGTCAAACGGCATGTCGTGTACATCCGCCTGTAGAACCCGAAGATCACCGGTGTATGCATCGGTTCGAACTTTTGCTTTGTCGAGCATCTTCTGACTAATGTCAATCGCCGTAATCGACCGGTCATCTGGAAAACAAGCGACATCGAGGCCTGTACCTAAGGCCACAAAAAGAACCTTCTGATTACCCATATTTGAGAAAAGTATCCGCTTGAATGGATTCCACCGCTTCTCTTGTCCACTGCTCGACCAGAGGTCGAAGGTTAGCGCGACACGATCCCATTTCTTACGCGTTATGTCGTCCATCACTGTGCACCACGCTGAATCCATACATTAGCTAGATAGGTCACAATGACTATCCCGATCCCGCATGCTCCGCCAACCCACACAGCATCGACAAAAGCAATCACGTCCATACTTAATCGCATACCAACTACCATGCCGGCAACCATTCCCGTTGTCATCACAGGAAGGAACACCTCGATCGCACCGAATAAACTGCCAAAGAGAATCCCTGCAGGTAACGACGCCACCATACCAATCGCCATACCGACAAACATCGCGATCGAAACTTCCCAATTGAGAGTAATAATTACAGTGCAAAGGCCGCCGACGAACGTCCCAATCGCCAGATTACTGATCAAGTCACCAAAGACGAAATACGGTCGGGTCTCCACAACATCCTTCCTAGGCTTGAACCAGATTTACCGACTACAAAACTTGTTCCTTGAATTGTTTTCTTAGCGATCTCTAGGAACGTTGCTCCAGCGTATAACAGGAATTCCGGCCGCTAACCGCTGGCCGATATCACTTGCGATCAAAACATAGTCGCTACGAAAGCACGTACGACATGACAGACTTGTTAGACGTAGCCGGTAAGTAGCAAACGATCGCACGTCGCCCGTCACGATCATCCGTAGGGAAGACAGTTCAACAGAAATCCAGGGTCAGGATCACACAGATATGGCCGGTAAAAAGTCAATAGCCGACCACAGACCATGACGCTGACCCAAAAAAACAACGATGCTCCTCCGATAACTTTTGCAAGCCGCGGCAACTCACCTCCAGCAGTCACCGGTTTCACTTCTCGAAACACCTTCAAATAAAAGATCGCGACGTTCACGCCAGCAAGGCTCATGAATAACATCTTTAAATGAAACGCCGTGTTAAAAACGTACTGGTCGGGTTCGGTCAGAAGAAATAACGATCCCGTCAGCACATTGAGACAATATCCACCCACACCCCACGGCACTAACCGGTGCAAGGTCGCGATCGGAATGCCTCTCGCAAATCCCAGCAACCGAAGGTCAAACATCCCAACCGTCCCGAACAGCAGACACAGCCCAAAAAAATGAAGCGTCTCACAAATAGGCCACGCCCACCTGGTACGCATGCCCGTCGAGACGGCGTCAACGCTTCCGACTGTCTCGACCCACCACAGTTGCAGTTCTCCAATCTTTAAAAC
>CAZUZW010000039.1:0-25234 GCA_964624855.1 uncultured Vicinamibacteraceae bacterium | reverse complement strand
TTCGAAAGTCTTCAATCGTAGCTTTGAGTCCATCTTGTAGCGACACCTGTGGAGCCCATCCAAGGATGTTTTTGGCGCGGGCGATATCCGGCTGGCGAACTTTTGGGTCGTCTTCCGGAAGTTGTTTGTGCACTATCTTTGAAGAGGAACCTACAGTACTGATTATCTCTTCAGCGATTTGATTAATTGACATTTCTGTCGGATTCCCAATGTTAACTGGCTCGTTCGTTGTTGCGTCCATTAGCCGAATGATTCCGTCAACCAAGTCACTTATAAAGCAGAAACTTCTCGTCTGGTCGCCATCGCCGTAGACAGTAACGTCTTCTTGTCTGAGCGCTTGGCAGATAAAGTTCGGCACTGCGCGACCGTCATTCAGGCGCATCCTAGGTCCGTATGTATTGAAGATTCTGACAATTTTTGTGTTGAGACCATGGTACCGGTGGTATGCGGTCGTCATAGCCTCGCCGAACCGTTTCGCCTCATCGTAGACACCGCGTGGACCGATAGGGTTGACGTTCCCCCAGTAGGTTTCTGATTGTGGGTGTTCGAGTGGGTCTCCATATACTTCCGATGTCGACGCTAGGATAAATGTTGCCTGTTTTGCGAGAGCTAGACCCAGAGTGTTGTGGGTTCCGAGGGCGCCAACCTTGAGTGTCGGAATTGGATAATTAAGATAGTCGATCGGACTAGCTGGACTAGCCCAGTGAAAAACATAATCCACAGGTCCATCAAGATTAATGTAGTTGGTGACGTCCTGTTTAATGAAGGTAAAATCCTTTCCGGAAAGATGCGAGATGTTATTGAGATCTCCCGTGAGTAAATTGTCAATACCGATAACGGAGTAGCCGTGTTCCAGTAGGGACTCTGTTAAATGAGATCCGATAAAACCTGCTACACCTGTAATGAGAACTCTTTTAGGCACTGACCGAGAACTCCCATCGATCTTGATTCTTTTTGGAAGAATATCCCTTGGGGTTTGAACTGGTCGAGGGAACGGGTGTGAGAAAACGGGACTCAATAGGCATGTCTGTGGAAGAACCCTCTAATCACCGTAAGCCACAGTATCTTGAAATCTAGTCCAACTGACCAATTTTCAATGTAGTAAAGATCGTACTCAATTCTTTTCTCAATTGATGTATTGCCGCGCCAACCATTTACCTGCGCCCAACCCGTCATGCCTGATTTAACTTTGTGTCTGAGCATGTATTGAGGCACACGTTCTTTGAACTGCTCGACGAAGAATGGTCGTTCCGGTCGTGGACCAACGAGAGACATCTCACCCCACAACACATTTACGAGTTGAGGAAGTTCATCCAAGCTAAAGCGACGGAGAACCGCTCCAACAGTGGTTCGTCTGGGGTCGTCTTCTCGCGTCCAGACTGGCCCGCTATCTTCTTCGGCGTTTTGATGCATCGAGCGAAATTTCAGAACCATAAACTGTCGACGATCAAGGCCCATGCGTTCTTGGCGGTAGAAGACTGGGCCGGGTGAATTGAGTCGAATTGCAAGCGCAATAATCGCAAAAGGCGCCGCTAATACGACTAATGCGGAAAGTGACACAACGATGTCTATAGAACGCTTAACCGTGCTCCTAAGTCCCTGAAGAGGGACATCATTAATGTTGATAATGGGCACGCCGTCAAAATCTTCGAGTCTTGCCCGTAGCGCGATGAACTGCAGAAGATCAGGGACCACCTTGACGTCCACGCCTTCGCGATTGGCGACTTCGATTAAATGAAGCATCTTTTGGAGTTCTGCAAGAGGTAGCGCTACGTATAGTTGGTCAATCTTTTCTCGGGTTATAACTTCTTCGGTCTCACGAAGAGGACCATATAGAGGAAATCCTCGATATCCCAAGGTGTCTGAAGTCGCGCTGTCATCCACAAATCCTACTAATTGATAACCAAGTTCTGAGTGTTCAACGAGGCGGTCCGCTACGTGTCTTGCAAGGTCTCCTGTTCCGGCAACCAGTACTCTCTTAAGTCCGATTCCCGCTTTAAATCTTTGACGCATGAGAGTTCGGATGGTTTCCCTGGAGAGGTAGGTCAGTGTGACATTGGTGGCGACAAATAATAAGAGGACGATCCTAGAAACTTCGTATAAGCCTTGCTGTTGGGCTAAATCATTCGCTTGGTATACCTGGAAGTAGAGGGTTCCGAGAGTGATCATGGTTGCCAGCAATACTGTGCCGACTAGAACGGAGAAAAAATCATCTACTCTTGTACGATCCCGGCGCAACCTATATGCACCAACTAGGTTGAATGCTGCTGGCGCAAGGAGTCCGACAAATGGCATAAGCGCAAGATACTGCGCGAAGGGAGGCTGTCCCTTCGGAGCCTCGATCAGACCTGTTTCGAACCGAACGAGATAAGCGAGTGCAAATGCTGTCACGGCCAAAACCGTGTCTAGCATGACGTGGCTGACGACAAGTAACCGCGCTTGTCGAGTTACCATGTCAGGTTACGTTTTTGCGTGCGGGCAGTTTCTTCAATACAACGTCGCATGGCGTCCATAAATCGATTTCGTGAGAATCGCAAGGCGTGGGATCGAATTGCCTGAGTGTCAAATTTAAAAGACAACGTCTGTCTTATTCCGGCAGCAAACGAGTTTGGAGTCAGTTCCTTCACCAAGACACCGCTGGTCCCTTCAATAATTGTTTCGGTCGTTCCACCTCGCGCTAGACCTATAACAGGGGTTCCGCATGACATGGCTTCGACTGCAACAATACCAAAGTCCTCTTCACCAGGAAGAAGAACGCCTCGTGCTCGACGATATAGTGTTCTTATTTCATCGTCACTACGGGCGCCGAGAAATTCAACATCGGCACTCGATTGCGTTTTGAGCCGTTCAAGTTCAGGTCCAGACCCAACAATTTTAAGTCGCATTCCTGTCTCACGGCATGCTTCAATCGCCACGTCGATACGCTTGTAAGGTACGAGGGCTGAAACAACGAGAAGGTAACTATCTCTGTCTGATTCATTCGGGTAAAAAAAATCAGTGTCTACAGGAGGATGTACTACCGTAGCATCACGATTATAGTAGCGGTTTATCCTACCAGCAACATGTCGAGAATCAGCGATATACTGGCTTACACGGTTAGAGGTGGCTCTATCCCATCTTGCTAGGCGGCAAAAAATTTCTCGGTAGAATTTATTCTGTAAATGGCCTACTCGGCTAGACCCGAAGTACGCGTCGAATTGATCCCACGCGTAACGCATCGGAGTGAAACAGTAACAAATATGACGGGCTCTGCCGGTGGGGATGACCGATTTGGCTGCGCAATGGCTAGTGCTGATTACGAGATCAAAGTCGTCTAAGTCAAATTGTTCAATAATCCATGGAAATATCGGTATATATCGTCGATATTGACTGACGGACATAGGAAGTTTTTGAATCAGCGAGGTAGAAGTTCGGCGTGACTCCAGAGCTGGAGAAACAGAGCCTGGAACGTGGAGAAGAGTAAATAGTTTTGCATCTGGAACGAGTTCGGAGATTGCTTCCAGTACCTTTTCGCCTCCGCGCATTCCGGTAAGCCAGTCGTGTACTAATGCGACACGAAGTTGTCCAATTTTGGCCGGAGTGGCTTTGTTGTCGGTCATTGAACCTTAGCTACCTCTTGATAGATTCTGTGTATACGTTCGATGGATTTCTCCCACGAGAATGTTCGCGATCTAGCCAAACCGCGTTTCTTTAAGTCTTCAGCGAAGTTGGTGTCGGTTAAAACCGTTTGAACTCCATTTGCAATTGAAGTCGCATCGTAAGGATTGACCAGCACTCCAGAGTCGCCAACCACTTCCGGTAGGGAAGAGACCTTGGAAACTACGACTGGAGTGCCGCTGGCCATTGCTTCCACTGGTGGAAGTCCAAAACCCTCGTACAACGATGGAAAAACGAAAACGTCAGCAAGTCGATAAAGAGTGGCGAGGGTTCGCTCTGACTGATAGCCTAGAAATCGAACGAATTTGTGGAGATTGTGCCGATGCACTGCCCGCCTCAGCATTGTGTATTTAGAGACCTCGCTACCCGTGATTAAGAGCTGTAAATCGGCATTGCCTTCCATTTTCCTAAGCAGAACAAAGGCCTCAATTAGACGCTCAAGATTCTTGTGGGGCTTCACGTTACCTGCGTACATGATAAATCTATCGTTCAGTTGGTAGCGCTCCCGAACCTCTGAAAGTAGTTGTTGTGACGGAGGTTCAAAGAAGTGTTCTGCGATGGCGTTATAGATAACGGTGACCTTGTCAGGTGGTACTGAAAAAAAACGAAGGATGTCGCGCTTGGATGCTTCAGATACTGTCAGAATTCTATTTGCTCGATTGACGGCTGTCCAAAAAGAGGAACGAGCGTATGTGCGAGCTATCCTTCCCTCAAGATATTCTGGAAAGAGTAGGTGTATACAATCGTGGATTGTAACTATAGATCGACAGGGCGTTAATGCTGGAAGAATGTAATGAGGTGTATGGAACACGTGTGGAGCTAGCCTAAGAAGTTTGGATGGAATCGAAAATTGTTCGCGAATTGAATATTGGTCAGATTTGTCCGTTACGGCTCGAAAGTTTCGACCTAGATTACTAATTGACTCCACGTCGGCTTGTCTGCAGAGCAATAGATATTCGGTTGCTTGGTCTAGGCGGGCCAGTTGCTTAACAAGATTCCGTACATACGTTCCTATGCCGAAGTCGTCGATCTTTCTGACATCTATAGCAACCCGCACAAGATCGACTATAGCAGGGTGAGCCTTTTAGGCTAAAGCCGTACTGGTGTTGGTTGGTTGGTGGCGGCAGTGGTCTGGATCGATTGAACTGAACGTTTGGGTTTGAAATATGGGCAAGGAATAAAGGACAGCATCATTATGGGCCTAGTCCGTAGTTGGAAATATCTACGATGATTTTGTCGGAAGTTTTCCTCTGATCTTCAGATAGACCTTAAGAAGCGGTAGCCAGGCGGGATGATGCTTGCTGTAAAAGGCTACTTGACTTCGCCGATACGCGAGCTGGGTCTGCTCAGACATGCGAACGCCTGATTGACCAATATGGTGTAACACTTCAACATCAGGAGAAAAAAACACTCGTTTCCCAATGCGACGTAATGCGGCACAGAAATCCACATCTTCGCCGTATAGAAAAAAACGTTCGTCAAGTCCGCCTACCGTTTCTGCGTCGCCTCTTCGAAAAAGTAGGCAGGCCCCACTAACCCAATCGTGATACCCAGGTGTAATGAGGGCTTCTCGAATTCGTCGAGAGATGACCGGAATATCATGGGCTAGAGCGATTCGTTTTGCTCTCTGGATTAACTCGTTAAATGGTCCAATCATATTTCCGAAGGAGAGCTCTGGTTGGCCTGAACGGTTGACCAGTCTCGGCCCAATCGCGCCGACACCAGGGCGTTCTCTCAATTGATTAACTAAGACGTCGATTGCGACACCTGAAGCGAGAGTATCACTGTTTAATAAAAGGATAAACTCGCTATTCGATTCTCGAATTCCAAGATTATTTGCTGCGGCGTAACCAATATTCCTTCCTACTTCGAGAACTTTCACCTGTGGCCAATGTCGTCTGATTGTCTCGACGCTTCCATCGTGTGAGCCATTGTCAACCACGACGATGTCGGTCGGCACCTTAGGGCTGGGTTGATTCAGCGAGCGTACACAGGCGTCGAGAAGTTTGCAGGTGTTATAGCTGACAATGATGATTGCTAAGTCTGTCATGTAGACTTCCGTGCAGCCGCTAATTCAAGCACTTGGAGTGTTTCGTTTGCTGCTTTTGTCCACGAGAACTTCTTTAAGAGTGTCGCGGCCAGTCGGCGCTGACGTTCGCTAACAACCGTATCGGTGAGAAGTATGTGAATGGCGTCGGCTGTTGCATTTACGTTGGCGATGGGAACAAAGAGAGCAGCATCTTCGTATAGTTCTCGCGCCACCGGAGTGTCGGCTACAACAATCGGAACGCCAGCTGACATAGCCTCGAAAGGTGTCAAGCCGAAGCCTTCGTACTCTGAAAGAAAGACGAATACTGTGGCCTGCCGATAAAGTTGAGCGAGTCGAGTGTCGGACACGTAAGACTGAAGTGAGACTGAGGTTTCTAGGTTGTTATTGACAATCGTGGCAGTTAAGTCTTGCTGTGGGTAGGTTCGATTGTCTCCGACTATCGTTAGTTGTGCCTTAGGAAATAAACGTCTAACTTTTGCGAATGCTTGAATGAGAACGGGTAAGTGACGACGATTGAAGATAGAACCCACAAATAGAATCCGAGGCGTCGTATCGTTGTCCGTAAGCATAGGAGGTAGTGTTGTAAGACCAGACAGCACTACATTTACTCGTTGCGGGGCGATGTTGTAGAAACGAAGGATCTCTGTGCGGGTGAATTGTGAAACACTGATGACCGCTTCAGCTTGATTAATTGACCTGTCGGCCAACCAGCGTCGACGAAGGCCTTCTTTCCAACCAAACCATTCAGGATGAGCAAGAAACGAGACATCATGAATAGTCACAACAGTTGGCACGGGCAAGCGTAGTGGTGCGGAATATGCTGGTGCGAAGAATACGTTAACGTCATCGCGGATTACGGCCGCACGTAACTTAGTTTGCTCCCACCAGGTGCCTCCGTCGCCTGGGATCGATCGATTGTGAATTTGTTTTCTGTTTGTGAGTTTTAGTGCCTTTCCGAACGGAGAAAGGGGCTTGTTTTCTGGAGTGTAAAAAATAAACTCGTGGTGACGCGCCCGTGTAGACTGGCACCATGCCTCGCAGAGCTCCAATAGATAGCGGCCAACGCCCGTTGGCTTGTCAAGGAGTTCTCGGCCATCGATCCCGATTCGCATGGTTATCAGGAGCTAGCCAATTTGTAGGCTTTTCGAAGTGCTTTTGCCGATTCTTTCCAAGAGAATAGTTCGGCGCGTTGCAATCCTCGTTGTGCACAAGCTTTCGCAAACGATTCGTCGGTGAGCATTCGCATGAGTGCGCCTGCCAATTCGTTGTGGTTGGTGGCATCGACCGTCAGGCCAGCATCTTGCACGATTTCTGGTAGTGCGCCGCGATTAGAGGTTACTACGGGTACACCGACTTTCATGGCTTCAACCACGGGAAGGCCAAATCCTTCATGCAGCGATGGAAGTACAAGGACTGAGGCTTCCTCATAAAGTTGGCGAAGTCGAGGGCTTTCAACGTATCCCATATGACGCACTTTTTTTCGAAATGCCTGGTGTTCCAGAACTTTCATCAAATCATCCGATTGTTCGGTTAGAGGCCCGGCGAGGACCAGTGGGGGAATGTCACTGCTTTCGCTACTTTCCAGTAAAACCTGATAGGCATCTAGGAGTGTCCCGATATTCTTACGTTTTGTGAGTGACCCTACAAATAGAATATGGCCGCATTTTGGCCAGTCGGTTCGTGGAAGCCAAGGTGGAGCTCCGTTGTAGCAAACACTGATATGTTTCGGGTCGACACCAAGTTCGTTTTCGACTTCTGTTGCTGTAAATTGAGAAGGAACGATCACGCGTCTCGCGCGGTGGGCATGTTCTCGCACAAGATGTCCGTAATCACGTTGTATCTCACCACTGGTGTGTTCTGGGTGACGGAGAAAGTCTAGGTCATGAATGGTCACTATTTGGGACGCATCTGTTGTTGGAATTAATAGAGGATGAGGCGAATGCACGACATCAAAGTTACTTCTTGCTAACCACTCCACAGGTGGCCATTCAAAGCGGTGCCAGCAATAATTCAAAAGGCGGACTGGAATCCTTAGGTCCACCCGGGCAACTTTTGAGAACGAGGGGTCAAGACGGTCCTTCCATGAACTACTAAAGACCGTTAGATCTAGCGGATCCGCAACGGAATCAGTTGCGACGAGCGTCGAAACCAGGCAGTGGACCCATTCACCGACCCCGGTGCGGTCTCGAAGCGCGGGGCGATAATCAATCAGGACACGCACGAAATTCAACGAAATAGTAGCACATACTCGACCCTTATCGGTTGATGGAGTGTTTATTGAAGAAATGGTACAAGTCCTTTCACTTCAGTATCTTGATAGAATCTATATTTCGTGTTGAGCGCGGGCTGTGTTTACGGTCTCTGCTGAGTGGGGTCAGACAGAATGAGGATTGCGGTTGTCGGAACGGGCTACGTTGGCTTGGTGGTCGGTGCTTGTTTGGCTGAGAACGGGAATGAAGTGATTTGTGTAGATAATAATGCACCGAAGGTAAGGTCGCTTAAGAGAGGGCGAATTCCGATTTATGAGCCAGGACTAGAGGAGCTCGTTGTTCGTAATCAAAGAGAAAAGAGACTTTCATTTTCGACTGCTTTGCCGCGAGCAGTTCGTGCTTCCCAAATCGTTTTTATCGCGGTTGGAACTCCGCCTGGCGATGACGGTGCTGCAGACCTCAAGTATGTAGTAGAGGTGGCGCGAAATTTAGCGCGGGCCATGAATGGTTATAAAGTCATTGTTAATAAGAGTACGGTTCCTGTCGGGACTGCAGCACAGCTACGCGAGACAATTCGGAGAGAAACGATTCACCCGTTCAGCGTAGTAAGCAACCCTGAGTTTCTTAAACAGGGAGCGGCGCTTGCCGACTTTATGCGGCCCGATCGTGTTGTGCTCGGTGTGGAGGATCCTCGTGCCCGTGAGTTGATGCAGGGGCTATATTCTCCGTTCACGAGAACGGGAGCTCCAATCATGATCATGGACTGCGCCAGTGCGGAGCTCAGTAAGTACGCTGCGAACGCGATGCTTGCAACACGGGTATCGTTTATGAACGAGGTTGCTAATATTTGCGAAAAAGTATCGGCCAATGTAGACGAGGTGAGACGGGCAATGGCGGCCGACCATAGGATTGGTCCAGCCTTTCTGTTTCCAGGTGTTGGATACGGAGGTAGTTGTTTTCCAAAAGATGTCAGAGCCCTGCTTCGATCAGCCGAGGCCTCTGGCTATAAAGCTGACATTCTGAAAGCTATTGAGTCTGTTAATTCAAGGCAGAAAAGCCGGCTTATTTCGAAGATTAGGAAGCACTTTACTTCACTGAAGGGAAAGATAATCGCAGTGTGGGGACTTTCGTTTAAGCCTAATACCGATGACATGAGAGAAGCCCCGTCTGTGACTATCATTGAAGGAATCTTGTCCCAAGGAGGGAAGGTGAGAGCGTATGACCCAGAGGCTGAGAAGTCGGCACGAAGCGTTTTCGGAAGTCGGATTGAGTATGTTGAACACTCGTATGAGGCACTAACGGGCGCGGATGCGTTGGCTATCGTTACCGAATGGAACGAGTTCAGAGAGCCAGACTTTGCCCGAATGCGTTCCCTGATGAAGTCACCTGTTGTTTTCGACGGTCGCAATCTATTTACAAACGAGCAAATGCGTTCAGAAGGCTTCACTTATTATTCGATAGGTAGGTAATGGGCGTTGTCCTAGTTACCGGCGGTGCTGGTTATATCGGTAGTCACGCGGTTAAGGCTTTAAGAGATGCCGGGTCGGCGGTGGTTGTTCTTGACAGTCTTGTGGCGGGGCACCGTGATGCTATTGTCGGAGTTCCTTTCGTTCAGGCGGATATAGCAGACAGAGACGAGGTTCGTAAGGTAATTCGTGAGTATCACGTAACGGCAGTGATTCATTTTGCGGCCTTTCTTTCTGTGCGTGAGTCAGTCTCCGTACCTAATTTGTATTACAGGAACAACGTCATTAAGACCCTTGACTTACTAGATACACTCGTTGAGGAGTCGATCGAGCATTTCGTATTTTCCTCTTCAGCGGCCGTGTACGGTAATCCAGATGCTGTCCTTATAGACGAGGACCATCGGACTGTGCCAGTTAATGCATACGGGGAAACAAAACTGGCGATTGAACGAGCCTTATTGCATTATGGAACTGCCTACGGTCTACGCTCTGTAAGTCTGCGCTACTTCAATGCTGCCGGCGCCGACGTGTCAGGAACAATAGGCGAAGATCACGACCCGGAAGTTCACCTGATCCCTCGGGCGTTGGCTGCCGCGGGAGGTGGAACGCTGGAAATTTTTGGTGGTGATTATCCTACTCGAGACGGAACGTGCGAACGTGACTACGTACACGTGTCAGACTTAGCCGATGCGCATGTGTTGGCGTTGCGAAGAATAGCAGACCTGCAGGGTAGTTCTACGTACAATCTTGGAAACGGTCAGGGATACTCGGTAAAGGACGTTGTGGCGTCGGTCGAACGAGTTACAGGAAAATCTGTTCGACAACGAGTGTCAGCGCGTCGTTTGGGTGATCCGCCGACTTTATTAGCCGCAAGTAAGAGGGCTCGTTCGGAACTTGGTTGGGTGCCAAGGTTTGAGGAGTTGGATACGATAGTCGAAACGGCGTGGAAGTGGCACAGTGCTCACCCCACTGGATACCGGAGCCAAGAATGAACCCGGTTCTAAGACTCGCGCGTTACGCGTTACCTTATCGACTTCGACTTGGAGGAGCAGCACTCTCGATGGCTGTTTATGCTGCGGCATCGGGTGGGCTAGCTTATCAATTTAAGCCAATCTTCGATAGTGTGTTGCCGAATCAGGCGGGCTTCATCACAGTGGCGACAGCCATTATTGGCTTCAGTGTTCTCAAAGGTTTGGGGTCGTATTTTTCCGTCTATCTCATGACCAGCGTCGGAGAACGGTTAGTCAAGGATCTTCGTAGTCAGTTGTTCGGTCACATTCTTGCCCAGTCGGCGGGATTTTTTGCTCAGCGTACAACCGGAGGATTGATGTCGAGAACTACTAACGACATCATTCGTATCCAGCAGGTGGTATCGCAGACGGTTGGTGATCTGTTGCGCGAGTCGGTCACTCTCATTGCGTACGCGGCACTTTTGTTTTATTACGATAGTCGCTTGGCCTTGGTATGTATGACTGGTGCTCCAATCGTTGTCTATCCGTTGGTTCGCCTGGGACAGAGAATTAAGGAGACGACCCATCGGAGTCAAGAGGAACAAGAGCACCTTTCCCACATTACAGCTGAGGCATTTTCGGGTCATCGGATTGTTAAAGCCTTTGAAGGTGAGCCTTATGAACGAGACCGGTTCGATAAAGCTTCAAGTCGCTTATATCGCATTAATATGAAGGTCACGAGTACATTATCCGCGTTGCCGCCGTTAATGGAATGGCTTGGAGCCTTTGGGATAGTCGGTGTCTTATGGTACGGGAGTCGAGAAATTGCACTTGGCCAGCTTAGCTCAGGAGAGTTCACGTCTTTTGTGGCTGCGCTCTTATTGATGTATGGGCCAGTCAGAAAGCTTAGTCGTGTCAATGCGAATATTCAGCAGGCAGTAGCCGCATCAGAGCGTGTATTCGAGATGTTGGACACCCATAGTGAAGCGAGAGATTCTCCTGAAGCACGTCCCCTCATGCCTCTTCGTAATGAGATCAGTTTTTCAGAAGTAAGTTTTTCATATGCTGATGGAGGAGACACGGTTCTAGAAGAAGTGTCGTTTTCGGTTCGTGCGGGTCAGGTAATTGCGATCGTGGGTTTAAGCGGCGCAGGGAAGACGACACTCGTGAACCTTGTGCCAAGATTTTATGACCCAATTAGTGGTTCGATCGAAATTGATGGTGTCGATATTCGACGGGTTACACGAGAGTCATTACGACGACAGATCGGTATCGTAACTCAAGAAACCGTTCTCTTTGACGATACTATTGCGAAGAACATCGCCTACGCGTCTCAGGATGCGGATCCGAAGATGATAGAGACGGCTGCTCGAGCTGCTCATGCGCACGAGTTTATTGTCACGTTGCCCGATGGGTACGAGACCATAATTGGAGAACGTGGTCAACGGCTCTCTGGAGGACAACGTCAACGATTAGCGATAGCGAGAGCTCTATTGAGGAATTCGCCTATCTTGATTCTTGATGAGGCTACATCTTCTCTTGATGCCGAGTCGGAGTTACTTGTTCAGGACGCTCTAGCGAAACTGATGCTCAATCGAACTTCGTTTGTTATCGCCCATCGCTTGTCAACCGTTCGGCGAGCCGATCGAATTATCGTTCTAGACAAGGGGAGGGTGATGGAACAAGGTCGGCATGACGAGTTGCTGTCTCGGCCAGAGAGTCTTTATGCCAAGCTGTACACGTTGCAATTGTTTGATCGCACCAGTGATGAAGTCGTCGATCGTGAGGTCGAGTCGTAGCTGATTAAACGGAATTGGTAATGATTAAATCGATGACAGGATTTGCATCACTGACTCGAGACGCTGGACAGGCTTCGGTGACGATAACGGCCAAAAGTGTAAATCATCGCTACTTGGATATTCAGATTAAGGCTCCTAAGGTGCTTGACGAGGTTGAACAGCATCTTCGGACTCTGGTGAAGAGGCAAGTGTCGCGAGGTCGGGTCGATCTTAGTCTGTCGATTGGACAGCAGGGATCTGGAAAAGTGGTGCTCGAGATTAACGATTCACTAGTTGCTGCGCTTTCGGAGGCAGCAGCGGACGCGCGGCGGAAAGAGATCGTGGAGGAGGGATTGACCGCAGGTGACTTGTTTAGGTTTCCTCAGGTTGTCTCGGTTAAGGAGGAGCCCCTTAATCCGGCCGCTTGGCGTGAACTTCGTGAAAGTGTCGTGGAGTTAACTGATGACACGCTGGTCCAGTTAGATACGATGCGACAGAAGGAAGGGGAGTTCTTGCAACGTGACCTAGAGGAACGTGCGGAGGCGTTGAGCGTTTTGATTGATGGAATTGTTAATGAATCAGATGCTGGAGACGAGGCGTTACGTGAAAGGTTATTCGCTCGAGTCGCAGAGATAGAAGAACGTGTTGAGGTAGACCCCATTCTGGTCGCGCAAGAAGTTGTTCGCTGGGCGGCACGGTCTGACATTCATGAAGAGGTGTCCCGATTACGAGGGCACCTGGAGCATATGAACCAACTGACTAGTGAAGCATCGGCGTGTGGCAGGAAACTTGACTTTCTGATTCAAGAAATGAATCGAGAAATTAATACTATTGGTTCTAAGGCTGAAGGTGGCTCGATGGCTGAACTGGTAGTTGCGGCAAAGTCAGAGATCGAAAAGCTGCGCGAGCAGGTTCAAAACGTAGAGTAGGAGATTAAGCTGATACCATGCGGCATGGGATTCTGTTTGTCGTATCTGCACCTTCGGGAACGGGAAAGACTACGGTGGTTGAAGAATTGGTGGGTACCGTTCCGGATCTGGTCATGTCCCGTTCTTACACTTCTCGTGTGCCCCGGGAGGGGGAGGTAGACGGTGTTGACTACCACTTTATACGCCCTCAGGTATTTGAGGAAATGCTTGCGGCGGGCGAATTTTTGGAATCAGCGACAGTGTTTGGACATCGTTACGGAACAAGTGTTGGCGACACCGAAAATTATCTCAGGCAGGGACAAGATGTAGTTCTAGTGATTGATGTTCAGGGGGCCGAACAGATCAAGCAGCAAAATAGTGAAATGAAAAGCATTTTTGTAATGCCGCCTTCGTTGGGAGAATTGGAGAAACGCCTTCGTGGTCGCAGTGGCTCAGGTGCCATCGAAGCGGACTTACGGTTGCGTCTCGACACCGCTCGGCGTGAGATTGAGGTTCGAGGTAAATACGATTATGTCGTGGTAAACGATGACGTTAAGGAATGCGTAGAGTCTTTACGTTGTATTGTGTTGGCTGAGCGGTCGAGGGCACGAGCTATGGAGAGCGAGGGGAGTGCAATCGCTGACTCGTTTATCCACGACCAGATGAAATTGAATTAGTCTTTCAAGAATACCAATGTCGCTTATAGTGCTAGGGGTCACCGGGGGCATAGGCGCCTACAAATCGGTTGAAGTCGTCCGTGGTCTACAAAGGGCTGGTCATGAGGTCGCAGTTGTGATGACCGAGTCCGCAACTAAATTTGTTGGTCCACTGACGTTTGAGGCGATCACACAAAGGAACGTGATTACCGACCAATATGCGGCTGGTGCTAATGCCGATATCAAACACATAGCGCTGGCATCTCAGGCGGACTTGCTATTGGTCGCTCCGGCGACGGCCAATATGGTGGGTAAGTTCGCCCACGGCATTGCTGATGATTTTTTATCAGCACTTTACCTTGCCACTACGGCTCCGGTCTTGATGGCACCCGCGATGAATACGAATATGCTGAGTCATCCGGCGGTTCAAGAGAATCTCAGAGTTCTTAGCGATCGTGGTGTTCGATGGGTAGAGCCGGGAGAGGGATATCTGGCATGTGGATGGATAGGAAAGGGACGACTGGCTGAGCCCGAAACGATTGTCGAGGTAGCTGAGCAGGTCTTGCGCCCAGATGGTGACTTGATTGGTCGATGTATCTTGGTGACCGCCGGTCCTACTGAGGAAAATATAGACCCTGTGCGGTTCTTAGGTAATCGTTCCTCCGGACGGATGGGGTTTGCGATAGCAAATGAAGCGATGGCCCGGGGTGCCCGAGTTATTTTGATTGCCGGTCCGACAGCAGTTGAGCCACCCGCAGGGGTCGAGCTTAGACGCGTGAGATCGTCTGAAGAAATGTTTCAATCGGTCAGTGAACATGTTGATCAGGCCGACGTGGTTGTTATGGTGGCGGCGGTGGCCGATTACACTCCAAGCCAAGGTGAGGCAGCCCAGAAGATTTCGAAGGAGAAAAGTGAACTCACACTGCAGCTTCAGCGGACTCCCGATATTATTGGCGCCATTAGTAAACGTCGGGGCTCGCGTAGTCGCCCAGCGTTGGTAGGTTTTGCTGCTGAAACTACGGACGTCGTTGAAAAGGCGAGAACCAAACTCAAAATTAAGAATCTTGATTTGATCGTTGCTAACGATGTATCGCTGCCGAATGCCGGGTTTGGTGTCGAGACTAATGCGGCCACTATCGTAGCGAGGGATTCCGATGTGCCCGACCAAGTTGTCGCCTTGGGACCGAAGCGTTCGCTGGCGAGAATTATTTTGACGCGCGTGTCAGAATTATTGGCTAAGTCAGGCGATCGGCCCGCAGTAAATAGACTTGAAAAAGCGTAATTCGTAGCATTCCATGAATCGACATGATCAGCTCAGGGAGCATGTAAGGTTTTTTTGCGAGCTTGGAGTTGAAGGCATCAGTCAAGATCGTGCGTGGGTGACCCGCCCTGCCGACACGGCCATGGCTACGAAGGCAGTTGACCAAATACGCAAAGAATTGGGCGACTGTACCCGCTGTAAGTTGCATGAAACTCGTTCCAATATTGTGTACGGTGTTGGAGACCCGTCTGCGGAATTGATGTTTGTAGGAGAGGCGCCTGGTCGCGATGAAGACCAACAAGGTGTTCCGTTCGTTGGTCGTGCGGGACAACTGTTGACAAAGATTATTGAAGCGATTGATTTGCGCCGCGAGGATGTGTATATCGCTAACGTGGTCAAGTGTCGTCCTCCACAGAATCGAAATCCTGAACCGGATGAAATTGAAACGTGTCAACCGTACCTGTTCGCTCAAATAGACGCGATCCGACCTAAGGTTGTTGTTGCGCTAGGCGCGTTTGCGGTTAGGACGTTACTTCAGAGTGACGAGGCGATTTCGAAGCTTCGGGGCCGAATCTTTGATTATCGAGGCGCGAAATTGGTCCCGACTTTTCACCCAGCCTATCTTCTTCGGAGTCCGGATAAGAAGGCGGACGTGTGGGAAGACATGAAGAAGGTCCGTTCCTTACTGAGGGAGGGGTGAGCGAAGTCGACCCTAGGTCAGGGTCTTTTGTTCGTGTTGCCGTTCCGGTCCCTCTATTGCCATCCTTGGTTTACCGTGTGCCTGATGGAACGATGCTTCCTGCGCGAGGGGCACGAGTTCGAGTTCCTTTAGGTAGTCGTGTAGTTACAGGTTGTGTAATCAGTGTACATCACTACAGTCGTTCGTCGAATGAAAGACACAGTTTCGACGACTCGATCAAGGAACTAGTCGATCATCTTGACGAGGAAACGTTCTTACCTGGGCCAGTTCTCGACTTGGCGCTGTGGGTCTCTGAGTACTACGCATGCGGGCCCGGTGACGCGATAGGCGCGGCCATGCCGCCGTACTCGTGGACGCGCAAGGGGCGAGTCATGCCTCTTCAGTCAGCGTTTAAGAGTGAACGATTCGTTCAGCTTACGAAGAGAGGACGACTAGTTATCGAGGACGGGGACTCAACTGGTTTTGGCCTGCGTCAAAAGCAGGCGTTGTCTGTGTTGACTACCGAGGCAGTTGGAATGACTACACGCCGGCTTGCCCAATGTGGAGTTAGTCTTGATACGTTGAGACGCCTTTCAACGCGAGGCCTAGTCGAAATTGCGATGAGACGCTGCGAGAGAGACCCGTTCTATCAAAATCATGCTCGTGAAGGGGAGATTGTCCAAAACCAGGTTCGAAAATTAACCTCTAATCAGGAAGATGCACTCACTTCTTTGTCTCGAATGGCGCGGGATAAACGCTTCCGGGTTGCGATGCTGCATGGTGTTACGGGTAGTGGAAAGACGGAACTGTATCTGCGGCTCGCAACCTTGGTAAATCAACAGTCTCGACGGGCGCTAATACTTGTTCCAGAAATTGCACTTGCCCCGGCTCTGGCCGAACGATTTCGTAGTGTATTTGGCGATCGTGTTGCCATTCAGCACAGCGGACTGACGGCAGGTGAGCGTCATGATCAGTGGCATCGGATTAGACGAGGCGAGGTGGACGTAGTGGTAGGCACTCGTTCGGCGGTGTTTGCGCCACTTGACGGCCTCGGTCTGATTGTTGTTGATGAAGAACACGACGCCTCGTATAAACAGGATGAGAGTCCTCGATATCACGGACGAGATGCCGCGATTGTGCGTGGTCGACAAGCGAACGTTCTGGTGGTACTTGGATCTGCTACACCGTCAATGGAGACGTTCAACAACGCGAAGATCGGTAAGTATGAGCGGGTTGTGTTGCCGCAGCGGGTATTTCAGCGGCCATTGCCGGACGTGAAGGTGATCGATATGCGTCATGAACTAGCTGCTACTGGTCCGGCTACCGTGATCAGTAATGATCTGGCACGTGGACTTGAAGATCGGCTGCGACGAAAACAACAATCGTTGCTCTTACTCAATCGGCGAGGATTCTCGACGTCGGTGATGTGTCGACAGTGTGGACAATTACTCGAATGTCCAAATTGTAGCGTTACGCTTACGTTCCACCGTGGCGTTGATCAGGTGCGTTGTCACTATTGTAATTATTCCAAGTCCCGCCCTAGCCAATGTTCCAATTGTGCCAGTCCGTTTCTTGAGCAAATAGGTTTTGGGACAGAGCAGATCGAGTCGGAAGTAAAGAGGTTACTCCCCGACGCGAGAGTTTCGCGCCTGGACCGAGACACTGTTCGACGAAAAGGAGCCGTGACGAGGATACTTTCCGACTTTGGTGGCGGAGAGGTGGATATCTTGATTGGCACCCAGATGGTGGCGAAAGGACATGACTTTCCAGCCGTAACATTGGTTGGTGTTATTTCTGCTGATGTAGGTTTAGGTTTGGCAGATTTTCGTGCGGCGGAACGTACGTTTCAATTGTTGACTCAGGTTGCAGGGCGATCTGGCCGGGGCGAGTTGCCTGGCGAAGCAATCATTCAGACGTTTTTTCCAGATCACTATAGTATTGGGTTTTCCTGTCGACAAGAGTATGAGCGATTCTTTAACGCCGAAATGAAATTCCGGCACAGTATGCGTTATCCACCGGTAGTTGCGATGATCAACGTGTTGGTCAGAGCCGGAAGGTATGAGACCGCGATGGGAGACGCGACCGTGTTAGCAAAAGCACTTCGCAGGAATCGAGGGTTTGACGTTCTCGGGCCTGCACCGGCGGCACTACCCAAGCTACGCGGTGAACATAGAGTGCAAATGTTTCTGAAAGGGACCGACCGACCCGTGATGAGAGGCGCAGTGCAAGAGGTGCTAAGTCGGCATCCAAGATTGCAGCGCCGGGTAACGGTGGATGTCGACCCGCTGAATGTGCTCTGAGAGTCGAATAGGGCACACTCATGATTGACACGTGAGACGGGCGACTGAAACGTGATCCAATGTTTCTCTTGATGCTGATTTAGCGTGGCCGTTCTCGGAAGGTTATTCTGAGTTTGTAGAAAGACCGATGAGTTCAATTGGCACTGGTGTAAAGCACAGTATGAAGATCACGAGTGTTCCCAATGCTACCCAATACCGCCGTTTATCCAATGGGATGTGATCGTCGACTGTTTGGGGGTGCCGCACACCAGATATCAATAACATCAAGACCAAGATTACGGCCCACACTGCCCAACTGAGCGACACAACTATAGCTAGTGTCACGATTAAGAACGCGAAGCCAAGTGTCACTATCGTTGATCGTGCTGCGAGAGTGGCGTAGGAAATATGGCCGCCGTCAAGTTGGCCAACAGGAAATAGGTTAAGTGCGGTCATTAGGAGACCGACCCACGCAGCGAATGCCATTGGATGTAGATTCAGTGTGTATCCTTCGGGAATAGTTCCCCAGATGTCCCATTCAACGAATTGATAGAGCAGTGGTTCTCCTAGGGACATACCGACAAAATCGGTTGGGAGTGGTACCACACGGGAAAGCAGAACACCGATGTAGAGCGCCGGTACGGCAACTACGAATCCAGCGATTGGACCAGCAGCGGCAATGTCAAACAACATTCGCTTGGTTGGGACGCGCTCGCGAATACGGATGACCGCACCAAATGTGCCGGCGAGAAAGAATGGAGGTGCGGGAATGAAATATGGCAAAGAGGCATCGACGCCGTAATAACGACAAGCCAGATAGTGGCCCATCTCGTGAGTTCCGAGGATCGCGAGAATAGTTGCGCTATACCACGCTCCTTGGATGAATGAGACTGTTGGAATCGTGTCGACGAAGTCGGTCGAAAACCCGGCATAGTGCAGACTTCCGACATACATCGTTGACAGCACAGTGATGACAAACAACGCGATATGAATGAACGGGCGATTGCGCTGTGGGGATGCCTGTTCGACTGGGATGGTGTAAGACGAACTCTCGTAAAAGTCGGATGCAGGAATTGTAGGTCTCGACAGGCGGTCGATTGGAGGTTCGGACACTGTGTGTTTTGAAAGCTGGCGAATACGGTGGAGGCGTCAGTCGGCGATTTGTTGAAGTTCTTTGCCAGGGCGAAACCGGATTGTTCGCCCCGGAGGAATACGAACTTCCTGCCCGGTGCGCGGATTACGACCAATCCCTCGTTTTCGTGGTTTCACCTGGAACACGCCAAAGCCGCGAAGTTCTATACGTTCACCTCGCTGCATCGAGGCTCTCATGGCATCGAAAACGGCATCTACCGCTACTTCAGCTTTGACCTTAGTGATATTCGCCGCCGTTGAGACTTCATTGACGATATCGCATTTAATCATGATCAGGGAGCTCCAAGATGATCGTAAATATCATAGGTACTATAATTTAGAGGTGTCAAGACCTCAGCCAACTTCACTTGCAACTGGGGAGCAGCGTTGATGGCCAAAAAATCTTTAAACCCTCCCTGTGTCGTACTAGTAGGACGTCCCAATGTAGGGAAATCTACCCTGTTCAATAGGCTTGTTGGGGAACGATCAGCCATCGTGAACCCACTTCCTGGAACAACACGTGACGTGTTGCGGCGGCCCGTGGAGTGGCAAGGAAATCTATTTGAACTGGTGGATACGGGTGGAGTTTTTGGCGCAAGCGTCGACCCATTGCAGGTAGAGGTGTCGAACCAGGGACTGAAGGCGCTGAAGGGAGCATCTGTGGTCGTGATGCTGGTTGATTGCCAGGAAGGACTCGTGCCGGCGGACCACGAAGTTGCAGCGCGAATTCGCCAAACAGGACTGCCGGTCGTGCTAGTTGCAAACAAGGTTGACAGTCCTCACATTGCGAGCGGTGTGGAGGAATTTTATGAGTTGGGTTTTGGGTGTCTGTGCAGTGTGGCGGCGGAGCATGGTCTCGGCGTTGGAGATCTTCTCGATGAGGTGGTAGCGACATTTCCAGGACGTGGATTGAATCACGAGACTGCGACGGCTGATGACCAAGGCGGTATTTCGGTTGCGATCGTTGGGCGTCCAAATGTCGGAAAGTCATCATTGGTAAACCTGCTGGCACGAGCAGATCGTGTGCTGGTCAGCGATCTCGCTGGAACCACCCGTGATGCGGTCGACACCATCGTGAAGTGGCGCGGGCGTCGCATTCGATTAGTTGACACGGCTGGCATTCGACGACCCGGTCAGGTGGTCGAGTCAGGACGACTTGAATCCGTCAGCGTTACATTGGCGAGACAAGCGATGAGGCGCGCGGATGTTGCTGTGGTCATGATTGATGCGGCGGCTGGAGTTACAAAACGTGATGCTGCCATTGCGGGAGAAGCCGAGCGCGCCGGGTGTGGCGTGATTTTGGCGGCGAACAAATGGGATTTGGTTAAAGGGCGCGAAAGCGGCTTTGCAAAACAGTTCGATAGCGAGATTCGCGACGGCTTGAAGTTCGCGGAGTATGCTCCGATCATTCATTTGTCTGCCTTGACTGGACATCGGGCATCCAAACTGATGGAAATGGTGGCCGAGGTGGATGCCGCACGTGCTGGGCATATTGCGACGGGAGAGCTGAATCGATTCTTGGAGCGCGTCACGAGAAGGAAGCCTCCGTCTGCAGGTCCTGGTGGTCGAGAGGTGAAACTTCAATATGTTACTCAAGTAGGGGTGAAGCCACCGAAGTTTCTAATTTTTACGAACATCGCCAAGTCACTTCATTTTTCATATGAACGATTTCTAAAAAATAGATTGCGTGAGTCGTTCGAATTTACTGGTACCCCCATCAAGATTCAGGTTCGCGCGACACACAAAATGACTCGGAAACGTTAGCCGGAATATGACGGTGATATACTCGCGGCGATTCTTCACTGTTATGCCGTCTGGTATTGAATATGGCAGTTGACCTGTCGACGTCGGAGAAGCAGACATTCAAGACCGCCGATGTGTGCAGCATCGCGGGGATCCAACCGTTTATCCTCCGATCATGGGAAGCCGAGTTTCCTGCGCTCGCACAGGCGGGGACAAAGGGTGGCGCCCGTGTCTATCGTCGTGCGGACGTCGAGTTGGTTCTTCGGATTAAATCTCTGGTGTTTGGAGAAGGGCTCACTCTCGGAGGGGCTCGCCGAAAACTATCAGGCGTAGAGGACGAGGCCTCAGATGAGCCGCAGGATGTGGGTTTTTCCGGGTTATTGGATTCAACAACTCGGGAAACGATTGATGGAGCGAAACAGGGGCTTCGAGAGATTCTCAACCTGTTGACAGAGGGCGCTGACGCTCAAGAAGCGGTTCAGGTGGTCGTGGCGACAAGTGCTGCGAAGAAAACATCTGGAAAGACTTTCGAATCCTCAGAGTCATCCAAGCGGACAAAGATGATGAAAGTTGTAAGGTCTAAGAAGGTTTCCAAGGGAAAACGTTCCGCCCAATAATCCGCGCGGTCGGGTTGAATCCGATCTCACTGTCATCTAAGAAGTCCTACACGTATCAGATTAGGGAAGTCTGAAAACGAACAGCATGTTGCCACGGCCCGGTTGTCTGATCTCGGGTGTCAATCCTCTGTAGTTGATACCGCCGCCTGCGGCAATGGCGATGTACTGCACACCGTCGTGCATGTAGGACACAGGGAAACCTCCGGCGCTGGAATTGAGGATTTGTTCCCACAGAATGTCGCCGGTGTCGGCGTTAAATGCGCGGAAACGGCGTGCGTCGTCACTGACAAATACGAGCCCGCCCCCTGTGGTCAGTACAGACCCAGCGATGCCAGCCCGCTGTCGATAGACCCAACGGGGTTCACCCGTCCGTAAGTCGATGGCTGAGAATTGTCCGATCTGGTCCTCAAATCCTGGCGCTGCTACTCGTGCTCCGCGGGCCGATCCGTGATGGTAACCCAACCGGTCGCGAAACCGGTTCACGGTATAGTCCATGCAGACGTTGTTGGTTGGTGCGAAGAGGGTGTTGGTGCCGGGGTCGTAGGCGGTGGCGTTCCAGTTGATTCCTCCAATGGTACTGGGGCAAACAAAGATGGGTTCACCGACCTGCGGAAATTTGAGTGCGGAGTTCAGGATCGCTCGACGATTTTCGGCATCGATGTCTTCGATCACGTTCTGGTAGCTTGTGGGTTGACCCCAAAGAAATGCGCCGGTGGCGGCGTCAAGCGCCCAGACGATTCCGGTCTTACCGGGAATACCAGTCACGATCTTGCGTCGATTGCCTGGCGTGATGGCATTATTCTTCCATTCGACATCGCCCGGTGATACCTCTGTTTCAACAACAAGACGTGCAAAGGGATGATCTAGGTCCCATTCGTCGTTGGCGATATGCTGGAAGTACCAGACGATTTCGCCGGTGTCTGCGTTCAAGGCGAGAGTTGAATTCGTATAGAGGACGTCACCATCGCCGGTGCCGCGTTGTACCGAAGCCCACGGAATAGGCACACCAACTCCGGTGTAAAGCAGATTGAGTTCTGGATCGTAACTCGGCGAGTTCCAGGCGGACCCTCCTCGGCGATCTTCGTCGGGGATATCCCCCCAACTCTCATAGCCGTACTCGCCTTGGGCAGGGATGGTATAGGTTCGCCATTCCTCTGCGCCAGTGTCGACGTTGTGCGCGGAAACCCAGCAACGTGTATTCAAGAAATAGCAGCCGGACATACCTGCCACGACGCGATTCTTGATAATCATTGGTCCACCGGAGTAGTGCTGTCCGATCGTCCAGTCGCCGACGGCAACGTCCCACTCGACGTCTCCCGTCCTTGCATTTAACGCCACGAGATGGGCGTCGTGCGTGGCAATGAAGAGGTTGTCGCCGTACAGCACACCGTTACGATTGGCGCAGGCGAGGGTTGCCGCGTGTTCCACCCGGTCACGACGATATTCCCAAATCCGTGAGCCGTCACGGAGGTCGAGTGCCTCGACAAGATCGCAGGCCTGGACGAGAAACATCATGCCGTCATGGACAAGCGGTGTGGTCTCCTGGAGGCCGTCACCCATGGTCCACGCCCATGCAAGACGGAGGCTGTCAACATTTTGGGTATTGATTTGATCGAGTGGGCTATGGCCCCAGTGACCGTATGTCCGTCGCCACATTGGCCAATCTTCCGCCGGCGGTTCGACCAGCATGTCCTCGGTTACCGGTGTGTAGTTGTCGGCAACCGACTGAGCCAAAGCTGTCGTGGTCAACAGCGTGCCAGTCACTACCATTGTGGCTCCCACCAGTCCGATCATTATTCCTCGTTGCATGAACGCCTCCGTATCGGGGCATTGTGTCACCATTCGAGTGTGAGGGAAACGGTAGGGTTGAGAGTGTCCATTCACTCGAGACTAGTACGCATCATGGACTACACGGTAATATCTGTGCGGTTCTGGATGTGGCGCAGTTTGGTTGCGCATCGAACTGAGAGTAATTCGATCACGGGGTTCCGTGATCCTTTCTTGTAAGTTTTTCCTAATGGTTTTGTATTTATGCAGTTTATAAAGCTAATGATGGACAGAATAGGGACAGTCGAGACGAACTTTGTCGGTTACTGTGATCGGAGCTAGCCCTGCAAGTTGATTCCATTTCGCGCCCTTTCCTTAAGTGGGCAGGCGGTAAGCGGCAGCTGTTGCCGACTATTGAGCGCAACCTTCCCGTGGGTATGCGCGACGGCACAATAACGCGTTACGTTGAGCCGTTCGGTGGAGGAGGTTCGGTTTTTTTTTATATCAAACAGATGTACCCGATCCGGGAGTTCCATATCGGAGATGTGAACCCAGACCTCGTTAATACCTACATCATCATTCGTGACAAGTTAGATGCAGCAATTCATTCACTTCAAGCTGTTGCCGAGGAATACCTTCCCTTAGATCATGCCGATCGGGCTGCGGTGTTTTATAGAATTCGAGACGAGTACAACTCAACTGCTGGATGCCTCAGTGCAAAGAGAATTACCGCAGCTAGAGTGCAGAGGGCTGCACAGACGATTTTTCTCAACCGAACTTGCTTTAATGGTCTCTACCGAGTCAACTCGAAAGGTCATTACAACGTCCCTCATGGGCGGTACAAGACTCCGCCAATATGTAACGAGGACAACCTCCGTTCTGCCAGTCGTGCTCTGCAGGGGGTGAACGTCTCATGTGGTAGCTACGAAACTGTCGAGCCTCACGTTGACGCCCGTTCCTTCGTGTATTTTGATCCACCCTACCGACCACTACCGAACACCCCTTCGTTCACGGCCTATGTCAAGACAGCGAGTTTCGGCGACGAGGAACAGGTGGCACTGGCGGCCTTTTATTCAACGCTGCATCGTAAGGGTGCGTTGCTGATGCTCAGCAACAGCGACCCACATGTTACGGACGGCGCTGACGATTTTTTTGACGACCTTTACGATGATTTCAATATTCGTCGGGTTGCGGCCAACCGGTCGATCAACTCAGACGCAGATAAGAGGGGTGCTATCACCGAGATTCTGGTCACGAACTACGAGGTGAAGCCATGAACCTGAACGAACAACGAATTCAGGAGATTCTCAGTGCTGCGATGAAGGTAGGTAAGTGGTACGAGGTCAGGGAACTCATCGAGCTTTTTGAGAGCACATACACGAAGTTCACGTCGTGGGATACGGAACCAGTCCCTTCGGAGCCACAGAGGCCTCGGTGGCACAGGTTGGTTACGAATGCCGTAAGACGTAGTCCTGGTCGTGATGACTATAGTGATAACTCATGGATTGGGTTGCGAACGAGGAAGATGGCGCGAAATTTTCAGTACGGAATCAAACCGAACGACTTGGTGGAGGCGCAACTTTTTCGAGAAGCACGAAACGACGACGGATCAGGTTTTGTATAAGCAATCACGAATCCTTCGTGGCCTGGATGGGTAAAAATAGGAATGACGATCGACATGGATGCCCGGCTCGCCGCCTATCAGGTGTAACCGCCGCTCAAGGACTACGCAGTTTTTCACTCGGTGAAAGTCACCAACCGCCACATCTCCGAAGGACTAGCACACAGGATGGCGGCCGATGCCTCTAAGGGCATAGACCCATCCCGGGAGTGGTTTCGTATTTCTGATGCAGTCGGTGTCTCAATCCTTGTCTGCATACGAACCTGAAAGGTTCCCGACCGCACGGTCCGAATAGACATAGGCACGTAGATGATTTTCATAGTCACCTCGTTCAGAGGTGGCAATGGTTTAGCAGAGCGCCTGACTCGTGGTCAGGGGGGAGCTGGTTCAAATCCAGTCATCCTGACCAATAAATAAAGGGCTCAATCGACTTTGTCGGTTGAGCCTTTTTCGTTTGGGTT
>CAZUZW010000038.1:0-25292 GCA_964624855.1 uncultured Vicinamibacteraceae bacterium | reverse complement strand
TCCATGATTTGCTCGAGAGCAACCTCGTTCCCGTGCTCCATAAGTTGCGCTTGAAGTCGGTCATTCTGTTCTCGTCGCCACGGATCATCTCCATCGGCGTAGATTAACAACATCGGTGGTTTTTGAGGTCCTACATATGGGGACACCGACGCCTTTTTCCAAACAGCTTCATCCATGCCCCAGACCGATTTAGACCGACTGGGTGCAACATCCTTTTCCTCTACATAAAGAAAAGGACTGATGGGAATAGTTCCACGAATATCGGACAACTTCATTCCATGAGCGCCAAGATATGCGGGATCAAGAGACATCAGCGCAGCGAGATAAGCACCAGCCGAGTGACCGGAAACAAAGACCCGATTCGGGTCGCCGCCATACATTTGAATATTCTTCTTCGTCCAAACAAACGCAGCTGTCGCATCCTCCATATGTGCTGGATGCATGAAAGCAGGGGACAAACGATAATTCGCACTGACGACACCAATGCCACGCGCCGTCAATTGTTTCGCTAAACCGGTTCCGATTGCCTTAGTCCCTCGCTGAAGGGCCCCTCCATGAAAATAAACGACGACTGGAACATTGACCGCGTCCTTCGGCATAAAGACGTCAAGCCTGTCCTTCGCATCCGCGTGATCAACGCCAGCAAGATAATCGATATCACGATGAGCGACACCGTTCTTCATTGACCCCTGCGCGCTAGCAAAAGTAGTGACTCCCATCACGATAATCACCGCGCTGGCACACATCCGAACCATCGACCGCGAAACTTCGATCTTCAACATGACTTCCTCCTAACCCTGTTCCACACGGGACCTAGCTGTCCGTTCGGACTTCAAGCGGCTTCCGTATCGTTGCACCGCCACGCTCTTGAATTATACGTCCCATCCATCCTTCAACAAACAACGTGTTCTTAGTCCGAACACGTCGAGCAACCAACTAAAGACTCGTGTTCTCGCAAACGAGAACCAAGCTACAACACACCTGCCTGACGCATAACCGCTTCACTTTTTCGTCGAATCTCTGTAGCCACCTGGAACGGATCTCCCTGAACCCACTCAGGCCGAAACAACTCGACCGACAATGTTCCAACGTAGCCCTTTTCGGCCAGCTTCCGAATAATTGCAACCAATGGAGCAATGCCGTCACCAGGAATCAACCGTGCATTGTTATCAATGAGTTCGCGCGGCGTATCAAGTAAATCTTGAAAATGTGCATGGCCGAGTTCACCGTGATTCAAAAGGTCTAGATCCTGAAGCTTGCTCAAACCAGACCAAAAATGAAAAAAGTCAATCATCGGTTCAATGTTTGGATGCGCAGCATCGCGAATCACCTTCAAAGCCGATGTCAACGTCGCCAAGTGAGTTGACGTTCGGAGAAATTCGATCATCGCAACCAAGTTGTACTCTGCCGAAATCTCTGCTACTTCTCGAACGCAGTCCGGCGTTGCCGCAAAATCGTCGGCCGTGACTGGCCTCCTAGTGACAGACGGCGAATAAATACGGCGAAGCCCAAGAGACGAAAACTGATCGCAGCGTTTTCTCCACACTTCAAGCGAAGCATCTCTATCTGGCCCAGGCAACCAGAGGTCGGGTAATGCCGCTGCCGCCGACACGGGTGTCAACCCAAGATCCGTCAACACTCTTCCTGCTGTCTGCAATGATTCGTTTTCCAAAAACTCATCCAGCAGACGATCGTTCAATTCCACGTAACGAATACCAGCTTGCGCCCAACCCTCAAGAGAACCCTGGTACCCAGCTCCGCTCGACGTATTCTGATGCAAGCCGAGCAGCATCCTACCTTCGCCTGCTGACTGGGCTTTGCCCACGCTCGACATGGGTAACACCAGGGCGCCCAAGAACAATCCTCGACGTGTAATCACGGTTTGTAGTCTATCGTTAACAAGGACCAGATGTTCATCAAAAGTGCTGCAACCCACACCACGCGGTCTCTATCGAGCTATAACCAATCCAATTCCTTCAAGCAGAGGAGCAAAAGGAAATAAAATTCAGTTATGGCACACCCCATCACCAAATACGGCGACGCGGTCCTCCAGACCCGAGCGTCAGAAATCACCAACATCACAAACGACACACAAGGCCTGATTGACGACATGATTGAGGCAATGTACGCCTCATCCGGTATCGGCCTAGCAGCTCCTCAGATCGGCCTATCGATTCGACTTTTTATCGCAGATCCCTCATTTGGACGCGTTAGTGATGACCTTGTAATTATGATCAATCCTGAAATTGTCGAACGTGATGGAGTTCAATTGGAAGTCGAGGGTTGTCTGAGTCTACCCGGGTTCGAAGCCCAGATTCCCAGACCGAGCCGATCCCTAGTTCGAGGTCTCGACCGGCATGGAGAACCGCAACAAGTGGAAGCGACCGGACTCTTGGCACGCATTTTTCAGCATGAGATTGATCATCTTGATGGCTCACTTTTTCTTGACCATCTGCGCGGCCTCAAGCGAGAACTGATTATCCGGAAGATCAAAAAACTCAGACGATTGGGGAAATGGTGAACATCGTCTTCTTTGGAACACCATCATTCGCCGTTCCCGCGCTCGAGGCACTCCTCAATTCAGAACACTCTGTTGTGGTCGTCGTAACACAGCCAGACAGACAAAGGGGCCGAGGTCAACGGCTCTCCGCCTCTCCGATCAAAGAGGTCGCCCTGAACTCACGATTACCCGTATTTCAACCGACGAAACTGAACGACGTCGACTTCCTCGACGAATTAGCCGAGCTACGTCCAGACTTGGGCGTCGTGGTGGCATATGGCCAATTTCTCCCTAATCGCCTCCTACAGCTCCCTCGACTCGGCACGATCAACATCCACGCCTCGTTGCTCCCAAAATATCGCGGAGCGGCGCCAATTCAACGAGCTCTTATGGCCGGCGAAACAGAAACGGGCATTACGATCATCAAACTAATCCAAAAAATGGACGCTGGACCGATGCTCCAACACGAAGCTATTCCAGTGACACACGATGACACCACTGAAACCGTTGAACCCCGGCTAGCTAAACTTGGCGCGGGCCTTTTGATTTCTTGTGTCAATGATTTTGCCCAAGGAAACATAACCCAAGAGAATCAAGATGAATCCAAGGCTACATTTGCACCGAGAATCACAAAGGAGGACGGACAGATTCAGTGGACGAACTCGGCCGAGCAAATTCACAACCAAATACGAGGCCTGCATCCGTGGCCACATGCTTATAGCTACCTCAATGGCACTCGGCACCTTATTTTGCAGAGTGAAGTGATGAGTCTTTTTTCGTCTAATCACGCCACGACAAGACCCGGACAAATCATCACAGTCTTGAAGGACCGCGTCATCGTCGCCACCGGTGGCGCAGACACTCTCGGAATACTCAAGGTCCAATTACCTGGACGAGCGCCGCTTGCCACACGTGCGTTTTTAGCAGGGCACCCTATCGCGGCTGGGTCACTTTTTCAGTCTCAATCGCCATGAGGTCAACGGTTCGGCACGCCGCACTAAAGGTCCTTCGGAAGGTCCAGACTCAACAATTGGATCTCGCGAATGCCCAGGCTCAGATCCGCCCGAGTCTGACCGACAGGCGCGACCGAGCCTTGGTTCACGAGATTGTCGTCGGAACACTTCGATGGAGAGCCAAGCTCGACTTCGTCATCCAAAAGGCATCTTCGCGGGCGCTGAACCGTATTGACGTTGACCTTCTTGACCTGCTGCGACTTTCTGCCTATCAATTGCTTTACTTAGACCGCGTCCCTGCACACGCGGTCGTCTATGAAGCCGTTAATCTGGCGACTGAACTGGGCAAAAAGAGCGCTGCACCTTTCATTAATGGCGTCCTTAGAACAATCGAACGAGAAATGGCGTCTCAGCAACTACCCGCTCGCCCCACTAACTCTCAGCAATCCGATCGGAGCGATGTCTTGGACTACTTGAGCATCACCCAATCTCATCCGAGATGGCTCATGGAACGCTGGTACGACCGATACGGTGCGGATGCGACAATCACGTGGACAGTCTTTAACAATGCGGTGGCACCAATTTCGTTGCGCGTCAACACTCTCAAGTGCTCTACCTCTCGCCTCACCGAGGAACTGCTTGCCTGCGCTGTCGAAACTCGTCCATCAACGTGGAGTCCCCATGCGCTAATCGTCACCCAAGGAAACCCACAAGATACTCCGCTCGCGACACAGGGTCTCTTTTGGCTACAAGACGAGGCTTCGCAGTTAATTGGGGAGCTAGTCACGGCGAAACCAGGCAGCCAAATACTTGACGCCTGTGCTGCACCCGGCGGAAAAGCACTCATAGCAGCTACGCATATGAAGGACCGAGGCCTCGTGGTCACCGCGGACGTTCGCCCCGCTCGGACGAAACTGCTCGCGAGCAAATTCAAAGAGTATCGAACCCAATCGACAAAAGTCGTGCGTTCTGACGGCCGCGCTTTACCCTTTCCGCCTGTGATGCAGTGGGTCGTTGTAGATGCACCATGTTCAGGGCTTGGAACATTACGACGTGATCCTGACATTCGTTGGAAACGCACTGTGGAGGACCTAGCTCAGTTCGCAAAGCTGCAATCCCAGCTTCTTCAGGAAGCAACCCGAGCGATCGAACCCGGAGGGCGGATTCTGTATTCAACGTGTTCCAGCGAACCAGAGGAAAACGAACACGTCGTCCGTCAGTTCCTCGAAGAGAACCCACGATTCGTCATCGAACGACCAGCGAACCCCAAGGTTGACCCTCTGATTGACCAAGACGGCTTCGTTCGAACACTACCCTACCGGGACGGATTGGAGGCGTTTTTTGCCGCTCAGCTGAAGGACGAAACAGCTTGAACCTTGTGTGGAATAAGCACTTCCTCTACAATTTTAAGTTTGATGGCGGCAGAGTCGCCCCTTAAGAAGTGGGCCCTTGGAGTCGGTAAAATAGTCGTGCTCCTCGGGGCACTTGGTGCCACCTTCGGGCTATTCGCACTTCTCACCCTCCAAATGGCCCTAAAGACTCGCGAAGTTGACGTTCCAAACCTAAGAGGTTTAACGCCGGAAGAAGCGCAGGTTGTTCTAAATGACTCTGGGTTAAACCTGCGGACAGAACAAAGTCGACGCGTACACGAAACGATCAGTATGGGGCGAATTGCAGAGCAGGACCCAATGCCTGGGATAGCCACTCGGAGTCAACGGAGCGTCACAACATGGCTCAGTTCCGGTTCGACGCCCGATTCCCTGCCAGGGTTAATAGGCGCCTCCGAACAAGCGGCCAGACGTAGCCTTCAGGACAATGCATTCTCGCTAGCTGGACTAGCAGAGATTAGGTCAAACCTTTACCCGGTTGATGCGGTAGTCGCACAAGAAGGACTATCTGGAAGCACCGGACAACGCGTTTCGCTCCTAGTAAATCGAGGTGAACGAGGGCGAACATTCGTCATGCCCGACCTAATTGGCATTGCTAGTGAAACAGCATCGTCCGTTTTACGATCACGAGGATTCAGAATTACAGTCGTTGACGACCATCCCTATCCGGGTGTTCCGACCGGAACCGTTCTCCGCCAATTTCCCGAAGCGGGATTTCAAATTGCTCCCGGCGAGTCAATCTCTCTCGAGGTCAGTCAATGACTCTTCAGATAGCACCTTCAATTCTCTCAGCTGACTTCGGCAATCTTGCCCAAGCCGTCGCAGACGTTGAACGAGGCGGAGCGGACCTTATTCATATTGATGTAATGGACGGTCGTTTCGTTCCGAATATCACTATCGGGATCCCAATAGTAACGGCTCTCAGAGAGGCGACCGAACTTCCGCTTGATGTTCATCTCATGATTATTGAACCCGACCGTCACATTAAAACGTTTGCGCAAGCAGGCGCGTCAATGATGTCCGTCCATATCGAAGTGTGTCCACACCTTCATCGAACCTTAGAGTCGATCAAATCTCTTGGCTTGAAGGCAGGCGTGGCGCTCAATCCAGCAACCCAGGAGAAAACGCTCGAACCAGTTGCTCATCTCGTTGACTTCGTGGTCGTAATGTCCGTCAACCCCGGGTTTTCTGGACAAGCTTTCATCCCTGAGAGCATTGAGAAAATTCGATCCGTTCGCCAACTTCTTAATGCTGCAGGTAACGGAGCGCCGATCGAAATTGACGGAGGGGTTCAACCTGACAATGCACCCGAAGTAGTCAAGGCTGGTGCTGAAATTCTCGTAGCCGCATCCGCGATCTACGGAACGGACGATTCAACACGGGCAACACAAAGGCTGCGCAAAGCGGCCGCTTCCAGAGGAGAGACTGAAACGCTCTCCAATCAATCCACTTAGGCCAGTGAAAACGAACTCTTGCGAAATTCGGGTCCGGTACGCCGAAACCGACCAGATGGGCGTTGCGTATCATGCGAATTACTTTATGTGGTTTGAAGTCGGACGTTCGGAACTCCTTCGTTCACTCGGGCAGACCTATCGGTCTCTCGAGACGGCTGGACGTTATTTGCCAGTAATTGAAGCCCGTTGCGAATTCCGCGAACCCGCAAAATACGACGACTTATTGAGCATTGTGACCGCGGGATCGTTAGTGTCTCCAGTTCGCATACGGTTTCACTACGACGTCTTTAGACAAGCCGACAAACTTCATCTGGCAACCGGTCAAACCGTTCATGCGTCTATTGATACCTCGGGAAAGCCAGCTAGACTGCCACAGGGGATTCAGGCGGTGTTGACATGAACACGTTAGTAACCGGTGTCGCTGGTTTCATTGGATCAAACCTCGCTGAGCGCCTACTCACAGCTGGCCATTCAGTACTCGGGGTAGATTGTTTTACGGACTACTATCCCCGAGAGACTAAAGAGCGCAACCTAACCACCTTGCATAAGCATTCGCGGTTTCGTTTTCTCGAGGCTGAAATAACTACGGCCGACTGGAGACGGTTACTGGTAGATGTAAACCAGGTGTTTCATTTGGCCGCGCAAGCTGGTGTTCGCCGAAGTTGGGGAACAGATTTTTCGATTTATACCGCCTGTAACATTGATGCAACACAGGTATTACTTGAGGCGTGCGTCAATACACCGATCGACCGATTTGTCTACGCTTCAAGTTCTTCAGTCTACGGCGACGAAGCCCCGATACCAATGTCTGAAAATGTTCGAGTGAGGCCCGTGTCACCCTATGGGGTTACAAAGCTTGCCGCAGAACATCTAGCGTCGCTATATTGGATCAATCATCAAGTCCCCACCGTATCGCTGCGGTACTTCACTGTATACGGCCCCCGCCAGAGACCGGACATGGCATTTCACCGCTTCCTTCGAGCGATTCAGCGAGAACAACCAATTACACTTTACGGCGACGGAGAACAAACCAGGGATTTCACGTTTATTGATGACATAGTATCCGCAACTATTACCGCGGCCAGTCAAGGTCATCCTGGAAACGTGTATAACATTGGCGGCGGATCCCGCGTATCCGTAAACCAAGTCATCCAACTTATGGCCGCTCAAATTGGAAATATCCCCATTATTAATGCCGAAGCACCTCAAAAAGGTGACATGCGCGACACGTATGCTGATACCACATTGGCGCAATCCGATCTAAACTTTGTTCCGTCGATTGGATTGGAGGACGGCATCCGAGCTGAGTACGAATGGCTCAAGACGGAACCGGAACTAGGATCGTGAACAACCTGAGTGCCCAGTTATTGTCACGTATTTGTTCGTCGCGATCAGTCTTGTCTCTACTGCTCGTTGTGATTTGCCTAGGTTCGGCCTGTGGCGGAGAAGACCCTCCCGATATCACCCCAGCGACGATTGACGGAGACGTCATATTGTTTGAACGGGGAGAAGCAGCTCTGGCTGAAGAAAATTGGGGTGACGCCAGGGGTTTCTTTGTCCAAGTTCGCGACAACTACCCGCAAAGCGACTTTCGAGCGGATGCCAGGCTTGGCGTCGCGGACAGTTATGAAGGGCAAGGAGGCGCAGCCCAATACACCTCTGCTCTCGCTGAATATGAGGACTTCCTTCGACTGTATCCTACACATCCTCGCGCTGCCTACGCCCAGTTCAAACTTGCTATCGTCCATCACCACCAGATGCGACAACCTGAGCGAGATCAGTCTTGGACTCTGTCAGCAATCGACCAGTTCGAATCATTCCTTGAACGGTTCCCGGACAGTGACCTCGCTCCAGAAGCAACCAATTATCTCAGAGAGGCTAAGGACCGCCTGTCCGACTCTGAATATCTAGTCGGAGAGTATTACTATCGTAACGAGTGGTGGCCTGGCGCCATTGATCGATTCGAAACAATTTCGGAATCCGACCCACAATATACTCGCCGTGAAAGCGTCTACTTCTATCTGGCGGACGCCTACTTAAACAACGGAGATTTACAAGACGCTCTTCCGTTGTTCCAACAACTGCTGCAGGAGTTTCCGCAAAGTGTGTTTCTGGCCGAGACCCAAATGGCCATAACCGACATTGAAACCCGACTAGCTTCCCAGACAGAAAGTGACTCAGAGTCAGGCGCCAACTCAGATCAAGTGGAACCTCAAAGCCCTAGGTAAGACCAACACCGTGTTGTGCGATTCCTTTTTTGAAACCACGTTCGAATCAACGATTCGTCTGTCACTTGGACCGCTCGCTCAGAAATAAGGGTGGCGAGCACGCATTCGATTCAACCCGCCATTTCCGAACAGTCTGATCTTTCAAGACCGATTAACCAGCTCGCCTCGACGACTGGCCTGTCCGTCTACGGGCGAGTTCAAAATCAGCAACCTTAGGATCTGAAAGCAACCGATCGTACCGACGATAATAATCAATGCCGGAGACGACGGCCACTATTAAGACAGCCCAAAGTGCCCCGGTACCCAGCACATAAAACCACTGAACCTGGTTGCTCAACATGAGCAGCAAGATCGCCAAAATTTCCATGCCCATTTTGACTTTACCCAACACCGACGCCGGGATACTAATACCTCTCCCGTGAGCAATACTCCGAAGAACCGTCACCGCCAATTCCCTTCCCAGTATCACCCAGACCATCCACGCTGCAGCTAGTTCCATCCAGACAAACGACACCAATGCAGCAGTGACTAAGAGTTTGTCTGCCAATGGATCCATCATCTGACCAAGTGCCGTCACCTGTCCGCGCCGGCGAGCCAGATAGCCATCAAGCCAATCTGTTAAAGCACCGAGCCCAAAAATGGCGGCTCCGATCATTTCTTTAGGCAATCCAAAAATGAGTTCAGCCTCAAATCTCGTCAATAAAACGACAACAAGAAACGGCACAAGGAAAATACGCACCAGCGTTAGAGAGTTTGGAAGATTCATAAATTACCTAAACTAACTGCCGCCATTGTAACCCGTCAGAGAAATACGCTTGTAACACAGATCCTCACTCGCCGCTAAGCTATGATCTCTGCTTATGAAGGCTGTACTGCTCGCTGGAGGTTTCGGCACCCGCCTCCGCCCACTCACACTCGACACTCCTAAACCTATCGTTCCGGTCTTTGACCGACCGCTATTGCGATACCAAATTGAGCAACTAAAACAGCTTCCTGAGATAGACGAGATTATCCTGAGCCTAAATTATCAACCGAGCCTGATTGAAGAGGTCTTCGGTAATGGTTCAGAAATAGGCGTTCGGATTCGCTATATGGTGGAACCATCGCCACTTGGCACGGGAGGAGCGATCAAATTCGCAGCCGGGAACATCAAGGACACCATTCTTGTATTTAACGGCGATGTCCTGACAAACACGGACCTGAGAAGAGTCATCGAACTTCACCGCTCTCGTGCGGCAAGGGCAACCATCGTTCTCACACCGGTGGATAATCCATCCGCCTATGGATTAGTCGAAACTGACAAAGTCGGAAACGTCCGTCAATTCCTAGAAAAACCCTCAGGCGATCAGGTCACCTGCAACACCATCAACGCTGGAATCTATGTACTGGAACCAGCTACGTTCGACCGAATTCCCGAGAACACAAACTGGTCAATCGAGAGAAAATACTTTCCGTCACTAGTAGAAAACAGAGAGACCTTCGTCGCCTACATTGACCGTGGTTACTGGATCGATATCGGGACACCGGAGAAGTACCTGCAGGTACATCGCGACATCATGACCGGAACGTGTCAATCCTATCCATTCAGTGACGGCTCAACTGGCGGTCCCAATGTCGCACCAACTGCCACGGTGAGCTCCGACGCAGAACTGGAAGGTGTTTGCTTCATCGCTGACCAAGTCCAAGTAGACCCCGACGCCACGATCCGCTCATACAGTGTTATTGGAACAGGTGTACGAGTCGGTTCTGCCGCTGTAATTGATGGAGCCATCCTGTGGCCTGGAACAACCGTCGGTGTAAATGCCACGATCACCGGTTCGATTATCGGACGCCAAGTAACCGTCGGCGCCCACGCTGTGATCGGTCCACGAGCAGTAATCGGAGACAATTCCGTAATCAGTCCGTATAGCCGTATCGAGTAGCAATCCTGGAAACGTATTCAAAATAACCATGCAAACAATCGATGAAACCGTTTTTAAAGCCTATGACGTCCGCGGCCTCTATCCCAGTCAAATTAACGAAGACTTAGCTCGTCACATTGGTCGAGCCTTCGTGGCATTTCTTGATGCCAAGAGAATCGCGGTCTCTCGAGATATGCGCGTTTCCTCACCAACACTGTCAGCGGCATTTATCGATGGTGCTCGGACTCAAGGCGCTGACGTTGTCGACTTTGGAATGTTAGCAACCGACATGCTCTATTACGCGGTCGCGCGCGACCATTTTGATGGCGGAGCCCAGATTACCGCTTCTCACAACCCAAAGGAGTATAACGGCGTCAAAATGGTCCGCCAGCAGGCATTTCCATTGAGTGGTGACGCTGGGATTTCTGACATTCGAGAGATGATCTTGGCGGACCAAATTCCTACTCCCACTGCTTATGGCAACTTACGTGAACAGCAGGTCTTAGACGACTATCTCGAACACATCCTTTCATTCGTTGATCTCGGCACACTTCGTCCTTTTCGACTCGTCCTGGACGCGGGTAGTGGAATGGGTGGTCTCGTAGCACCGGCCCTGTTTGATCGACTACCGTTTCAAACGACCACCCTTTGTTTCGACATCGACGGCACTTTCCCACAACACGAAGCGAATCCTCTAATCGCGCGGAACCGTAGGGACCTCGTCCAACAAGTCAAGGAGGATGACGCGGATGTGGGCATTGCATGGGATGGCGACGCTGACCGATGTTTTTTTGTTGATGGTGATGGTGAATTCGTTTCTGGGGACTTCATCACAGCATTACTCGCAGAAGCCTTTCTCCGAAAAGAGGCGGGTGCGAACATCATTTACGACGTTAGAGCCAGCCATGCTGTCAAAGATACAGTCACTGCATTCGGCGGTTCACCCTTAATGAACCGCGTAGGACACGCTTTCTTCAAGAGACGAATGCGGGAGGAAGACGCCGCGTTTGGTGGAGAGGTTACCGGTCACTACTACTTCCGGAACAACTTCTTTGCCGACAATGGGTTTATCCCAGCGCTTCTTGTGCTTGAACTTATGTCGGTCAAAAACATGACGCTCAAACAACTTCTGGCACCACTGAGGCAAAAGTATTTCATTTCGGGCGAGATCAATACAGAGATGCCTGACATGAATGCTGTCAAGTCAACAATCGAACGTATCAAGAACGCCTACCAAGACGGCAAAACGTATGAAATGGATGGCGTTTCAGTTGAATATTCTACGTGGCATTTCAATGTCCGGCCCTCAAACACTGAACCACTCATTCGCCTCAATCTCGAATCCAACAGCCAGATCAGCATGGAAACACGACGCGACGAGGTTCTGGCGCTTATCCGCGCCTGATGATAACCGACCAAGTACGCAGCCATCACTTGGTGTTCACAGGAACGGCTGCAGACATCTTTAGCGCTGACTTTTTAAGATCGCTTGGCTGGGCTGCCACAATCATCGGACTTCCCGTCGCGATTCTTATCTGGTGCCGGTGGTGGATTAAACATATTGCAGTGACAGATGGAACCACGTTTGAATTTTCTGGAACAATCAAGAGATCGTTTCTGCTGACTGTCCTCTCCATCCTAGCGCCACTACCACAAGAAATAGCACGCGCAATCGGCATCTCGGGCTTGCTTGACAGATCACTGGGGTTGGGTTTGCTTGTAGCCTTACCCACACTTATCAGCCTTTACTTACTCGGAGCCTTCATCTTGCCGGCACTCGTTCAACGAGAATTTCTGAAGTGGTGGTGCGCTGACACCCAGCCGAGTCAAGGGTCTGGCGTGACCTTTATTGGGCACGCCTGGCCTTATATTGGATGGAATGTGGCGCATGTCTTGTCAATCTTTACGATTATTGGTTGGCCATGGGTTTTCCGTGCTTACGCTCGATGGGTTTGTAACAACATCACAAGTACCGGACGTAGATTCCACTTCGTGGGCAGCGGCATAGACATATTATGGCGAGGTTCCGCAACATTCATAGTATGTTGCGGAATTGTTACCCTACCGTGGGCACTCGTCTGGTTTGCTCGCTGGTTTTTCCGGAACATTACGGTCGAACTAGCGGATAACAACGGCTGATCCCAACGCGAGCGTACCAAACAACTCGTCAAACTATCTAGTTTCTCTCAGCAATGTACGAAGCACTGCGCCTTGCAAGAGGTTCTTCGTAAACAGCACTACATGACCTTACCGAAACTGTTCCGCCTTAAGACGGAACCCATCTGCCAGATGAGGTTCTTGGTCATCAGCGACCACCCGGTGAGCAATATACTCGCCCAGAACAGGTCCAAATTTGAAACCCTCGGCCGATCCCCCACCAACCAACCAGACGTTATCTAGCTCCGGATGGGTGTCAATGAAGAAATTTCGATCAACGCTAGCCTCGTAGTGGCACGCCCGTGTTTCGTTGATTGCAGCCCCGGCAAGATCTGGAAAGTATCGGTTTAAGATCTCATGTGGACGCTCGTGATACTCGGCTGCCACCCATCGATCCGACGTATCAGGATCTTCAGGAGGACGCCCGCCGGTGCGCACGCGAAAACCTCGATGGTCAAGGGGTAACACGGGCCAACCAGTACAGCCGGGAACACCGTAACTCGGCATATTCGGGTAGACAAAGCGGGTATCACCTGGCGGCACAGCGAAATAGAACACATGCCCCATCGAGATCCTCAATCGCTTACTCATCAACTCTGGAAACACCTTAGGAAACCACGGTCCACACGCAAAGACGAAACTGCCCGCCGACAATCGCCCACCCGAACTCACGTCCACAGTCTCGAGTGCTGCCTGCCTGCGGCGACCAAATGAGGCGCGCCCAATTTCAATGTGCCCACCGCCGTCTACAAATACTTGACCGACCGATTCAATGGCGCGGCGAGCCCGAACAACACCAGCTCCGGGTTCATAAAGCGCGATCCCAAGACCTTCATAGTGAATCCACGGCCAACGGCGCGCAATGTCGTTCTCGGTAAGGACTTCGTACGGGACACCCAAGGCATCCCAATGAGAACGTGTATCAGTAATGTATTGACTAGATTCGTCACGAAGAATAAGGTCACCGGTCTGAAAAAACACCTTCGGGAGGAGTCGTTGAGAACCTTCGTCGTCCCAAGCCTTCCATCGTTCGATTGCTCTCCGAGCCCACACAACCCATTGCCGTCCATGCGGACGGTCACCGTATGATGTCCTTATACCTCGGGTCTCACCTCCGGAGGTCTGCCGTGAGTTACCAACCCCATAGGCATCAACCACCGTTACTCGTGCACCCAAGCCTTGTAAATGAAGAGCGGTCCATATTCCGAAGGCTCCCGCACCCACAACAACAACATCCGGAGACCGTTCTACCTGAACAGCCGCCGCCTGCCCCATCTTCGTCTTGCTCGCGATCAGCCCAGCGCCTACGGTTTGTAAAAAGGTGCGGCGATTGACCGAATTTCCGCGCACTCCAGATTCGATAGTCTTACGGCGCAAACTCTCAACTGGCGTCATCAGTGGTGGTTCCTCTCCCTTTGTCGGCAACTCCACCTTGAACCGGTAGTGTGCCACTTTTTTGTCGTGGGGAGAATTGAATACTTAGCCACGTTGAACCCTCTGGCCGAGAAACGCTACGCTCTACGTCACGTATGTCTACAGACCTGATATTTCGGCCTTTACTCTGGAGTTCTCTCATTCTAGTAACAACCGCTTGTGTTGGTGAGTTACGTCAACCCATCCAAAATGCGATTGAGCTCAACACGGGTATGTCGATGAACGAAGTAGCCCGTGTCATGGGTGAACCAGCCCTCCGGGAGACGACCGAGCAAGTAACCGAATGGCATTATTGCAACACCGGCATCCAGACCGACCGAATGGTCGCAATCTTCTTTGTAGATGGCCGACTACGCGAAACACTCTATTATTCGGTCTCTCTCAGTCAGGCTGGTGGGATTACTGGCTCCTGTGACAACTTTTTTAAGATGGGCGGGTACGTTGAGCCAGACTACGTGATCGGGCCAGAGAAATAGTTGCACTAGGTTCTATCCGTTTACCTCAACGTCTCAAAATTGTTGCAGAAAGACGCTCAACAGCCTATCGTGTCAATTGAAATGGTTTGCGGTTGCTACTCGTCCACAAAGGGCAGGAGAATTAGATGACAAACCGAAACATTAGCTCAATAGCTGCAGTTCTGGCGTTCGTGTTAATAGTGCCTTTGTCCGCGGCCGGTCAAGGCTCAACTAGCCTTGACGGGTGGGCAGTTCCGCGAACAGCTGATGGACAACCCGACCTACAGGGCGTCTGGGCAAGTGATTCAGCGACCCCACTGGAGCGTCCCGATGAACTCAACGGTCGACCAACATTGACCGAAGAAGAGGTGGCCACATTGGCTGCGCGAGCGGCCGAGCTCTTCAATGGTGAGACCGACGCAGCATTCGGCGAAAGCATTTTTCGAGCGGCTCTGGCAGACCAGCAAGACTTCCAGTCTGGAGACGGCGTAACCGAGGAAACTCCACAGGGAACCGGAAATTACAACCAGTTCTGGCTGATTGATCGGTGGTTCGATAATCGTACGTCGTTAATCATCGACCCGCCGAACGGGCGTATCCCTCCACTGACCGAAGAGGCACAAGCGCGCAGGGAAACGCGGGCAGCCGTCGGGCGGCCACGTTTCGCCCAAGAGCTGGACGATCTTGGTTCGGGACTTCGCTGCAGCGGTGGCCGCGTGCCAATGACTGGCCGGGGTTACAACAGTAATTACCAAATCGTGCAGACTCGCGACCACGTCGCCATTCTGATGGAGATGATGCACGATACCCGGATCATTTCGCTCGACGAGCATTCGTATATGCCATCAGACCTTCACACCGACCTCGGACACTCCCGTGGCCGATGGGAGGGAGATACTCTTGTGGTTGAGACCACAAATCTGGCGCGTGCTCCCCGTGGCGCGTCACGCGACCTACGTCTGACCGAACGTTTCACTCGTGTTGGACCAGAAACGCTCCAATACGAATACACCATGAACGACCCGTCAACTTGGACTCAACCATGGACGGCACGGGTCTACATGCGTCCCTCCCCTGGCACGGGCGTAATCTATGAGTTTGCCTGCCACGAAGGGAATTACGCTATAGAAGGCACGCTCCGGGGAGCCCGACTCCAAGAAGCTGAGGCCACCGCCAATGCCGGGTCCCGATAAAAAAAGGTCAGCCGGCAAGTAGTTCAACAATTGAGACAAACGGAATCGGAGACTCGATGACCATCGCACAGCAAGCCGTGACCACCCTCTTCGTGAAGTTGGCATTTCTGATCATGTTGGTCTTCGTTCCTTCGGGCACACTCTCAGCTCAGTCTCACCAGCCGCCGTCGGAACCTCCCGCCGAGTGGGGAGCCATCTCAATCAACATGGAGGAGATAGAGTATCCCCATCCGGTCGACTTCATGAATCTCAAGGTCTACGGCCAGAACGTCAGGATTGCCTACATGGACGTCGTACCAGTTGGCTCCTCGAACGGCCAGACCGTCGTGTTTCACCACGGGGGCAGCTACTACGGTTGGTATTGGGAAAAGCAGATTGAGGCCCTCACCGAAGAAGGTTATCGCGTCATCGTGAAGGACCGCCTAGGCTGGGGAAAATCCTCCAAGCCGATCCTTCCGTACAGTATGAGCCTCCATGCTTCTAATACAGCCCGGCTCATGGACCATCTCGACGTCGCGGAAGCCGCCATCATCGGACACTCCATTGGCGGACAAATGGCGACGCGGTTCGCCTTTCTCTACCCCGAGATGACCACCCACCTGGTAACGATCAATCAAATCGGCCTGACCGACAGTCGGGCAGGACGAGGCTTCGAACCGTTCAGCGGTGAGGTCGACGCAAATCCAGACTTGCAGCGCGCCTACGAAGCCGACTTACGAACCGAGGGACGACGCTACGTCGCGTGGAAACCTGAGTTTGTAAAGCATCTTCGCATTCGGCACGGGCAACGATTAAGCGGAGACTGGCCACGTTTGGCAAACGTGCGCCGCCTCGGCAGTAACCTTCGGTCAATAGACACGGTGGTCAATGACTGGCCTCATATCCGCGCAAAAACGTTAATCCTCGGAGGCGAGATTGACGGACAAGATTTCCCAAAGAACGCTCGCCGAGCAGGCGAGATCATTCCTGACGCCGAAGTCTTCCTGATTCCGAACGTAGGTCACAACCCGCACGAGGAAGTCCCCGATATCGTCAACGCCGAGCTGATCCGCTTTCTCGGCCACTAAACCAGCAAATCATTGTCATGACACGACGTTGGACGCATCTGTTCGGGATGCCTGTGTTGATGATGACCCTCAGTGCGCCACTGGCCGCGCTGCAGGAGTCTATCGAACAGCTTCGTGTAAGTGCTGAACAAGGTGACGCCGATTCGAGCTTCGAACTTGGAGTGCGATATTACCTCGGGAACGGCGTGACATTGGATTACGTTGAGGCAATGCAGTGGCTCACATTGGCACTTGAGCAAGGGGATGGCAGGGCACAGAGCTACCTCGAAACACTTTACGCCAGCAACCAAGGCATCCAACCGGATGACATCACGTCGGTACGCTCGGCAGCTGAACGCGGACATGTCGTTTCCCAATTTAATCTCGGAGTAATGTACGCCAACGGCAGAAACGTGAGCCAGAATTACACAGAGGCGGTGAAGTGGTACGGGTTAGCAGCCGACGGCGGGCATCTCGGTGCCCAATATAACCTCGGAGTGATGCATCGCAATGGCAACGGTACCCCACGAAATGACAGGGCTGCGGTACTCCTGTGGCACTCGGCTGCCGGATACGGACATGTCGGTGCTCAATACAACCTCGGGGTGATGTACGCGGATGGTGAAGGTGTCACCAAAGATGCTGTTATGGCTCACATGTGGTTCAACATCGTCGCTAGTCGGTCGACTGGCGACCTGCGAAATCTTGCCATTGAGAACCGAGATTTAGCCGGCTCTAACATCACGCCAGAACAACTGCTCGAAGCTCAGCGCCTCGCCCGCGAATGGGACGAAGCGCACTCACGCGACTAGCCTCTCCCCGCCCTGTTATCTTCGAGCGGCCCCGCTACCTTCGACTAATTTCTTGGCTCTAATGAAATGAGTGACGACGAACAAAGCGAAGCTCTTGCCAGCGTAGACTGCGTCAACCTCTCTCGCACTAGTCCCTTTATCACTGCCGATCGTCTCCAAGTTCAGTAAAGCGATAAAGTCGTGACTGCGTTCGAACAAAGAGGCTTCCACGCGCAATAGCAGGCGTTGCAAGTGACATTTCATTCAGTGAGTTCGTGTGCAAAATTTCAAAGGAAGGTCCAGCCTTAATGACGTAGGTATCACCATCCTCACTGAGCACGAATACTCTGCCGTTATATCCCCACGGAGAAGCCGTAAATCCATGGCCTGGGGCAATGCGCTGCCGACCATAGATCTCTTCTCCGCTTCGAGCGTCGTGGCTCAGCAAGAAACCACGGTCCAGAAGGGTATAGTAATAATCACGATACACAAGTGCCGACGTGCTGTAGGTTCCAAGAAGCGGCTGATACCAAGCGATAAATTGATTCCGCGTTTGATCTTCACCCAATGAGATGTCCCCTATTGCTCCAGGCCGAACCGCATAGACTGGCCTCGGGTATCCTCCAGGGTATCCAGAACTCAGATAAAGCAAACCGTCCACTGCAAACGGTGTCGGCACGACATTTACTGTCATCCCACCGAGTTCCCACAACTCGTTGCCATTAACGTCATAGGAACGAATCTTTCTTCGACCAGTCGTGACAATCTCCGTGCGAACTTCGTTTTCCCACACAAACGGTGTCGACCAATTTTCAGTCTCGTCACGGGATACTCGCCAGATCTCCTCGCCACTCTCTGCATCGAAAGCCACTAAAAATGAGCCCTCGGTATTGTCGTTGACGACATACAAACGCCCGTCATGTAAAGCCGGAGACGCTGCCGTTCCAAACTCCTGGCCGCCGTTAAACGCACCGACATTTGATGTCCATACGATTTCACCAGACATATTGAGAGCTGCTACAAGACCCGTACTGCCAAAGTACACGTACACCCGGCGACCATCCGTGACCGGCGTTTCTGATGCGAAACTGTTCTTTATGTGTTTAAGTTCAGGAGGTGACACTGACTCTAGCTCACGAGCCCATCGAATGGCGCCCGTTTCAAAATCGATGTCGTAGATCATCCATTGATGCCTAGCCTCGGACCGAGTTTTTCCGAACGACTCACCTGGATCATAAAGCCCGGCCACCGGGGCACGTTCGTCGCCAGCGCTAATCGCTGTTGTAACAAAAACGTGGTCGCCAGAGACAATCGGTGAACTCCAACCAAGTCCAGGAATATCCACCGTCCACACGACATTCTCTGTTTCACTCCAACGTTCCGGCAGCGCTGGATCATCGGCCACCGCACCCGCGGTCAATCCACGAAACTGTGGCCACTCAGCAGCTTGCCGCTGCGCTGGCAATCCAACCACCGTGCAAATGCCAACTCCTAACGTCAGTAAGCTAATCCAACGATTTTGAAAGATCATGAGACCAATAAGTTGCCATTAAGTTCCCCAACCGCGCCATCGCTTCGTAACAAGTCGTATACGCGCAGCCTTACTAAGCAAAATGGAGCGGGAGACGGGGGTCGAACCCGCGACCTTCAGCTTGGGAAGCTGACACTCTACCACTGAGTTACTCCCGCGTAAGAACCAGTATAGCAACGGTGGCGTACCGCTTTCGATCGGCAAACCGTTGTCCGGGACCAAGCACACCACAGCTTTAGACCTTCTTTTCTTTCTGCAACCTTTACCTTCCGTGCCATTCAGCTATTATGGAGCCTACTCACATAACGAAGGAAGAGAAACTTGGCCGCACCATCAGACAATCAAGCACCCTTTCAAAACCTTGATGTTCCCGAAGGTATGACTTCGATAGGTCGAACAATCTTGGTTAAAGGCGAAGTTCGCTCAAACGAACACTTGATTATCGAAGGTCGTGTTGAGGGTCGCGTTATGGTTCCGGAACATGGCCTCGCAATTGGCAAACACGGAAATGTGAGCTCAGAAATCATGGCACGCACCATTACCGTGCTCGGTACAGTCCGGGGAAAAATCACCGCTACCGATCGCGTTGAACTCTTACCGACTGGACGGGCGGAAGGACGGATCGTAACAGGAAGTCTCATAATCGATGAAGGCGCTTACTTCAAGGGACTGGTTGATCCAACATTGAAGGAGACCGTTTTAGCGGTGAGCCGACACCGGCTCAAGCAAGATACCGACGACACCTAGTTGACCAACAGGGGAACCATGCTGCTTCGATTGTCACACCGGCCCCTCCGATATGCAGTCGCCGTACTTTTGGGGTTGACCTTAACGAACTGCTCCCAAACAGACTCAGCGTATAACCGCGCCAGAAGTGAGACAGGCCTGCTTGAGTGGCAGGGCGTTCATGAACTACTCCGAACAGACTTTCCGAATGTGCCTACCGTAACCACCGATCAGTTGGCCGAAGCACTGACTACCGAACGGCCAGTGGTTTTGCTCGATGTTCGTGATCCTTCTGAGTTTTTAGTAAGTCACCTCCAGAACGCACGTCTTGTGCGCTCGGCCGATGACCTCGTGACTTCGCTTGAGAATATCTCTCAGGACACGCTGATCGTGGCTTACTGCTCTGTCGGATATCGATCGGCGCAATTGATTAAGGAACTGCAGCAACGTGGCATCACAACGGCCTTCAACTTGGAGGGGTCTATATTCGCATGGGCCAATGCCGGGCTTCCGGTCTACCGTGGAGAGAACCAAATTCGGCAGGTCCACCCGTTCAACGAGTCGTGGGGACAGCTCCTTCAGCCCGAACTCTGGTCATTCACACCCACATCAGCTCCGTAGAGGTTTCAGTGACCCGACACACATTTCCGTAGCCCCTAACAGAACCGATCACCAATGAAGTCATCGTTTTCAGAAAACACCCATTAGGAGTTCATCACTATGACAGCCAATCACCCCTTACTCGACAGACGGCAGGCACTCACGGCTCTTGGTCTCTCTGGTGCGGCGACTCTCGGAATACCGAGTGCACTCCACGCAGCAGCCGAACTAAACCAAACGGAAGCCTCCAATGTCGATCTCGTGAATGCCATGTGTGCCACCTGGGTAGCACCCATGAACTTTTCAAAACTAGGAGCCCTCCTATCTGATGACTGTATCTATCGCGCCACTGAGACAGCACCACCTGTCACTGGTCGCGATGCCGTCATCGAAAGACTTCAGGGACTCGGCCAAGCTACCTTCATCGAATTCGAAGTCATTGAAACATTTGCACGTGGCTCAATTGTCGTCAATGATCGCATTGATCGCTTCGACCTTCCGAATCGGCAGATCGAATGGCATGGAGTCGGAGTTTTCTACATCAAAAATGGCAAAATCGCTGAGTGGAGTGACTTTACGATTTTGTAGTGCCGTTCCCTTGTCGCCCTGAACGCGCTTTGGTCGCACCTGTGGCGGCTAACGCCAAATACCTAGATTGTTGACCTTAAAGGAACTGGGCCTATCGCCATGCCCAAAATTTATCGTCTCCATCGTTTTCTTCATCTTATGAAAGTGGAGATACATAACCTCCTCACCTTCTGCGTTAAAGGTCTTTCCGTCTCGCCACCACAGTGGTGAGTCTCCACCTAATTTAAGCCCACGTTGATAGGCAGCATTCACTGTTAACTCGGTGGGCCAGTAGACACGGAGCATCTCGTGTGGCTCCGAGACGTTCAGTGCTTCCTTAAGCCGTTGAGTTATCTCGTGTTCGTCAAGGCGTAGACACCTTTGAATCGCCATCTTTTCCGCGACATCCGGGATCAACTCAAACAATCGATTTGTCCGCGATGTGTTTCGGATCAACGTGAAATGACCAGACAATTTCTTCGCTCGCGACGATACGATGTCATTCTTGGCGAGAATTGATTCGGTCACGAACTGTCGAATGTCTCCCCACACCACGTCAAGGTCGGAATATGCCCAGAAATCAAACGCCTTTAAGTCATCAGCAAACATAAGGCCGTAGAGGGGTTTGAAGTCACAGATCTGGCGAAGGTCAACGACTTCAATCTCTCCGTCCACAACGTCTGACGCTCTTTTGGCGAGCTCCTGAACACTCATACGCTTCATTACCACATTCTCCGGCAGCGCCACATCAAGATCGAGATCACCGTAAATGATCCAGGTTACATCAGGATTCCTTCGGCACGACAACAAGAACGCCGGTAGCCAAAATGGTGTCGCTCCAAAATAGGTCACCACAATCGCGATCCGGTGTGGATGATTTCTCGTCACCGTTTCGAGAGTTCGGGAAGTGTTGTTAACCACAGCCGATACTTTTCGCAAGTGCACCGAGTCCGTTTTTACTCGACGTTCAAGGTTCTTAATCTGCTCTCGCTGAACAGCGATCAGTTCTTTCAACCTGTCGAGGTGACGTCTTTGCCTATCGGCGATATTCTGTTCGGCGCCATGACGCTCAGACCGCTTCGTTCGTCGACGAATGTGTTCGTCTATTACAGTCGACAGACCACTTCGACGTGTAATCGCCCGAAGAACTCGAAGAAACACCTTGCTCATTACGCTGACGTTTCACTGGTTGGATGCAGTGAGAATTCTCTCAATGCATATCAGGACTATCGTGAGATACGGCCTTCTTGTCTATCTTGTCCTTCTTTATTCCAACAAAAAAATGATAGGTATATCGCGTTAATGTCGCTGGCTTCACATCAGATGGAATATCTGCTCCGTGGATCCCGAAGCGGCTCGCAAACACCAGCATAGAGTTCCTGCGGCACGGAACAGACTTCGCCAAGGCACACGCTGCCCCCTCGCGAAGTGGATAGTAAATACCACTATATTTCGCTGGAAGATCGCGATCTGAGGTAAAAAGCTTCGTGCCGTGCTCGTCACTGCCACTGGATGTGCCCATGTACATCAACACAGTCAGCATCGACCGTCTTGGGTCCACGTGTGGCTCGAGAGAATAGCCCGGGCGTCTGAGCATTAGGCGTCCGTCATACATTTTGCAGCCAACTTTCACAGAACTAGCCCGTGCTCCGTTTTCATCTGGCTCCGTCGAAGGCCAGTACTCATCAAACTTGTCTACAAGTGCCGGCATCACAACTCGTGAGGCCACGACATCGTTCATGAAATTCCAAGCAGCCTCTTGTTTAACAGGAGCGTTGTCCTCTCCCACTGTCCAATTGTCTCGCCCTGATTGCCCCTGACGCCAAAACTCCAGTGGCGGTAGTTCCCTGCTAATCGCCTCATACATCTCAGTCGGCAGAATGTCATTGATCACAACATGGGGACACGGGTCGGTCAATAGATGCGCCTCAGAGACCGCGCCATTCACATGCGCTGCCACGTCTGACAACGGGTAACGGGTCTCAAAACCCTCGATCTCTGCTGTTAACTGATCGTAGTGTCGCACTCGACTGATAAGTTGCATTCGTCTATCAAGATTCTCGAACACCTTAGCGGACGATTTCTGAAGCTTTGTAAGCTCTTTGAGATTCTCGGTGCTCGTTGCCAGCCGACGCTCAATTTTCCGAAGGCGTTTATCCTGGTCCGACGCCAATGTCTTCAGTTGGTCAAAATATTTCTGAGACCGACCTTCCTCTCTCTTTTGATACTTCTCCTGTTCGCGACGCTGAACGGCCAGTCGCTTCTCCACACGACTGGAAACCAGATCGTTTAGTCCCAACCGGTTCGTAATCATTTGAGAAACTCTTGCCTTCAAAGACCCCATAAAGAGAAATCCTAGCAGAACAACCTCGCCTGCGTGACGGTGTCGTCTGTATGTCGTCTCTTTTTTCACCGGAACGCGTTTCCAGGCGCCGGACGTCCCTAGATAGCCAACTTCAAACAAGTTCATCGCTAGGTAGGCAAAAGTAAACAGACAGACCCATCGTGTTGGCACATTGACTCTATTACGTCATGATCTAAATTCGGATGATAGGTAGCGAAACAGGAAGAAGAGCGGGAATGGCTTTTATCTTTATTACGCTCTTCATTGACATCTTAGGAATCGGAATCATTGTTCCAATCCTCCCGGAACTGATCAAGATTCTCCTTGACGGGGATGTTACACAGGCTGGCTACTACTACGGTGTCATCATCGCGGTCTATGCTCTGATGCAGTTTCTTTTTGCGCCCATCATTGGAGCGCTATCTGACCGATTCGGGCGGCGTCCAATCATTCTTCTCTCCCTCCTCGGACTGGGCGCAGACTACCTCATTCAAGCATGGGCCCCATCGGTTGAATGGTTATTCCTCGGGCGTCTGATTGCGGGGATCATGGGCGCGAGTCTGACTGCAGCGAACGCCTACATCGCAGATGTGTCCACAGCCGAAACCCGCGCGAGAAACTACGGCTTGGCTGGCGTAGCATTCGGACTCGGGTTCATCTTTGGTCCAGCATTGGGCGGTCTCCTCGGAAGCATTAACCTGCGACTACCCTTCATCGCGGCTGCTGTTTTAGCATTTATCAATTTGATGTACGGCTTTTTTGTCCTCCCAGAATCACTACCACCCGATCGCCGTTCATCTATTTCTTGGCGGAACCTGAATCCTCTCAGCAGTATCCTCCGATTGAAGAACTATCCTCTCGTGGCGGGACTCTCTATAACCGTCATCTTCACGTCACTCGCCCAACGTGGATTAGAGAGTGTCTGGGTACTTTATACCGGCTATCGCTATGGCTGGAATGAACAAACGAATGGACTCACTCTCGGCCTTGTGGGTCTCATGGCCGTCATCGTTCAAGGTCTGATTCTCAAACCTATCATTGCCAGTTTAGGTGAACGCCGGACGATCGTCTTAGGACTAACAGTTTCGATGTTGGCGTTACTCGGTTATGCCATGGCGTCTGAGGGCTGGGTCGTTCTGATCATCATCATCGTAGGTTCGCTATCCGGCGTCGCCTTGCCGACGATTCAAAGCCTCGTCGCCGGTTCAGTAGACCAATCCGAGCAGGGAGCGATTCAAGGAGCTCTGACCTCTCTGGTCAGCCTGACCAGTGTACTTGCTCCACTCATCTTCACCGCCGGCCTCTTTAGTTTCTTTACTTCAGAGCTGGCTCCGGTGGTATTACCTGGCGCCCCCTTCTATCTTGGCTCGTTCCTAATGTTGATTTCACTCCTTGTTCTCAGGCGAACCTTTCGCAGCCTACCAAACCGCTCTCTTCAGTAAAACTTAAACTCTGAACCGCCTAGGCATCGAAACACTGCCTCAGAAAAGCCCCAGCCTCATCGACGGCTTGACGTCCCTTCGGCACAACGCCAAACATCAACCACGGATCGTGTACCACACCTGAATATTCTGTATACGTGACTGCCACTCCACTTTCGCGGAGGCGATCCGCATATGCGCGACCTTCGTCGAGCAACGGGTCAAACTCTGCCGTTTGAACCAAGGCCGGCGGTAATCCCGTCAAATCCTCTGCACGCAGAGGAGACGCCGTGGCGTCACTACCACTATTTCCTTCGCCGAGGTAATGAGCCCAAAACCAGCGCATCGCCTCCTGAGTCAGCAAATAGCCGTCACTGTTCTCTCGATAACTTTTCGTCTTGAATGAATAGTCCGTCACCGGACAGTGGAGGACTTGGCCGACTAAATCCGGACCACCATGACGCTTGCTCAAGAGCGCCAACACAGCCGACAAGCTCCCACCCGCACAATCGCCACCGACGGCAATCCGAGATGAATCAACACCCAGACTGTCAGCTTCTTGAGCAATCCACAGCAAGGCAGCAAAAGAATCATCAACTGCAG
>CAZUZW010000037.1:0-25300 GCA_964624855.1 uncultured Vicinamibacteraceae bacterium | reverse complement strand
ATTGTGGCTGTGACCACATCGCGGGATGTTGTGCGCCGGCTAGCACTAAATTGGGACGTGACGGCAACCTATTACGACGGTGATCCCGCGGACGACAAAAAAATCAACGCCGGCATTGAGTGGGCGCGGTCCCAGGGCTTTGTGGCATCCGGTGACGTAATCGTCGTGACTGCTGGGATTTCTAATCGAGAGGGCAGCACCAACATGTTGCGCATCGTTCGGGTGACTTAACCGATATCGCTATTCGCCAAGGTCAAGCGCAACAATTTCGTGTCGATCGCGGACGTAGAGTGTGCTTCCAATAAGCGTTGGTGGTGTCCACGAGTTTTCGGTCAATAGGGCTTTACGCGCTAGTACGTTCAGGCCACGGTCGGAGACCGACGCGACGGCCACGTCCCCATCTTCATCAACGAGCACGACAACGTCATCCGCATAGAGGAGGTGCGCACGAGCGAAACTACGGTCTCGCCATACCTCTTCTCCTGTATCAGCCTGCAATGCCGTCAAGAATGCGGGTCCGAAGTCCCCGCTGCTTCCGAGGATGAGATTTTCTACTCGAAGCGCATTGCTAAAATGCAAACGGGTGCGTGGCGTGGACCAGACTTCGCTGACAGACGCTTGGTTGCCGTCTTGCTCAATCTCGAGCATTCGGCTGCCGCCGTTGTACGCAGAGGACACAAAGAGGCGCTGGGCATCACTCCAGATCGGTGTAGCGACATTTAATCCAAGATCATTGCTGTGCGGATGTGTCCACAGTCTTGCGCCGTTCTGCACGTCGAGTCCGACGAGTTCTTGCTGTCCCCAGACGACGAGCTGGTCGTGGTTATTTACGGTGATGAGTTGGGGCGATCCCGGTCCTAGAGGAAAGGATTCACTTTCCCAAGCAATAGCCCCCGTTTCCTGGTCGAAGGCAACCACGCCGTGACCACCACCACCCATCGGCAAGATGACGTTGCCGCGGTAGGCCACAGGGCTTGAAGCGAAGGCATTGTAGTCAACCAACGTAAAGCGATCGACAAGGTCATGTGACCATCGGAGCGTACCGGATTGAAGGTCGAGAGCATGAAAGTGACCATTAACGCCAACCGCATAGACGAGTTCGTTGACAATCAAGGGGGTTGCATAAGGGCCAGGTCCGGCGGCGTTGAGCCATACATCAAAATAGCCATCGTGAACCAACGGTGCGTCATAGGCATATTCCCAAAGTGTTGCGCCGCTGTCAGCGTCGAGAGCCGCAATTATTTCGGCATCGCCGTTACGGTACATTGTTACAAGGATGCCGTTCTGCTCGAGAATGGCTGAGTAGCCTTCGCCAAGGGGTCGTCGCCAAAGTTCAGGCGGTCCCGTCTCTGGCCACGTTCGCGCTAACGGGTCGGCGTGAACATGGAAGTTTCTTTCGGTGCCTCCCCACTGTGGCCAAGATGAACCGACGTTCTGGGCAACAGCCGTGGTGGTGCCGATGAGACACGTCCAGATGATCACGAGGACCTGAGATGAACGAACGTTCTGCATGAATCTAGACACAGGAATCACCAGAAGATTATAGACAGCACGGGCAGCTAATGATCGGCTACTGTAAAACGGTCAACGAGGCGCGACCAAAAGCACCTCGGGTCAGCCACGAAACTGATTTTGACGGTGGGCGTCGTGAACCGCGATGGTAAGTGGTATGAAAATCGCAGTGTTCTAGTAGTTTTTCTCTTTGACTCAGAATATTCGTAGACAGCCCAAAACGAATCAGCAGTTTTGGTAAGATAGTTAAAATTGTATTAGCCCCTGCGGGGGCTTTCCTACCAGCCTAATCCGGAGGTTCATTTGGCAAATAGAGGAAGACCAACGCAAACCAAGCGTCAGCGAGAACGCAAACGAATTGAGGTCCAGAAAACCAAGGAGGCCCGTCGCGCTGAAGTCAAGGCTCGTAAAGCTGAGGCAGGACCTCGACCGACAAATTTTGACCCTGATCTAGAGGGCATGAAAGCGGGTCCCCAAGAAATGCCTGACTGGCAACGGGAGTTCTTCGAAGAGGAAAAACGAGCCAAAGAAGCGGCTGAACTCGAAGAACGCAACAAACAGCAGTAGCGACTGGCGTTAAAAGTTTACACAAAAAAGAAGGCCGGACCTGACCTAGAATCCGGCCCGTGTTTTACACGGCTCTCAGTAGAAGATGATGCTCAGGTGTAGATTACGAGCAACCCCTGTCGAGACTCTATTTGACTTCCGCCAAAACCGTCGGGGTAACGCTTTCAATCTCTATGCGCCTTGGCTTGGCTGACTCAGACGAAGGAAGCGTTAATTCGAGCATTCCGTGCTCAAATGTCGCCTTCACTTTGTCAGGTGCGACAGTCTCGGGCAATGCAAACCGTCGCTCGAATCGTCCGTAGCCAATTTCAGACATGTGTCGAATTGTCGTGTCATCCCTCGCACTGCGCTCGCCCGACACCTTAAGCAGCTTGCCTTCAACCTCAATATGAACATCCTTAGGTTCAATACCAGGCAGGGCCACCCTCACCTTCCAACCGTCATTTCCAGCAGTAGCTTCCGTTGGTGGCAGCCAAGACCGGGTCTCCGTTCCACCTCGCTCTCCGAAAAACCGCTCGATGAAACCATCAACTTCGTAGTCGATATTCGTCATTTCACTCAGCGGGCGCCAACGATTCACACTTAGCATTTTTTATCCTTTCTACATTAAATCTCTCTTGAGACAACGTTTTAGTTTGGACTCCCAATGAATATTTTCATCAATTTAACGTCCTAAATATACTAAATGACTTATATGCAGTCAAGTTATATGAGCATAATAGACTCATATAATAGAAATTATGGACACTTTCGGGCCAAGTATCTAAAATTTTATGCTTCTAGAGCTTTAAATCGATTAGCTGGGCTGGTGTAGCGACCAGTTAGTAGGCCTTCTCAGTTTTTGACAATCCTGAGTATCGAGGTTAAACCGGTGCTCAAGGCCTAACGACCACCCGTCTTTTGTTGGTACCAAAGTCCCAGACCTTGGTCACGAAGCACCGTAAATACCTGGGCGGAGTCCTTCCAGATGGCTCGATCTTCAACGCTGACACCGGCACGGTCTGCAAACACAAGGGCAAAGGCCACTGCGTACTGGGTCGGCATCCTCGGGTCCTCTATATCGCCCGCAATCGTGTCGTAATCAAGGTCAGAGTCCACAATCCAAACAGCTGCTTGCTCGACACCAAATGTCACAAATGGGTACAAGGTCGGCGAGTTTGAAACCGTGTAGGTGCCCGTCTGAATCTGATACAACAACGCTTCAAGCAGTGGTTCCGTCGTCGGCAATATGATATCCAATGCGTCACGATCCGTTGGCACCCGTCGCTCGCGCTGACGACCAACACTCCGCACCGTCCAGTCATGCCAATCAGTATCGCCAAGCACTACCCACCCATCCCGGCGAGCCACCATGTCTCGACTGCTTCCGTCAGAACGAAAATAGGTCCCGACGGGAGAAGTCACCACGATTGGTTTGTCTCCAGTCCGTCTGATTCGAATCGTTACAGCTTCGCTTCCGGCACCAATCGCCTGCGCTTCGACTAGGCCTGAATTGAGTGCGTCGAAGAGATCGTGAGGATCAAGTGAACTTCCCGCATTGTCGTCGGTCGAACGAAAGAAAAAGAGGTGTTGGCTCGGAAGAAAATCGTGCAGCGCTACCAACTCGAAACCGGCCGCCTGCCACTCAAGTAAAACTTGGCGTACCGACATCCTGTGATCGGCCTTGATTTGATCACCAGTGCCGTCCTCAACACGATATTCCAGCAAAGCAACCTGGCCGCCAGGAGAAAGTGCTCGACGAATCCCAGCAAGCATTGGCTCTGGATCCGACATCTCATGATAAACGTCGGTGATAATGACCCAATCAACACTTTTCTCTGGAAGTTTCGGGTCAACTGGCGTTCCTAGAATGGTTTCTATGCCTACGATGTTTTCATCCGCAGCCAAACCTTCCATGATTTCGAGCATTTCTGGCTGGATATCTTCACAGTACACGGTGCCACCCGGCTGCACTAGCGGTGCAATTTTCCGAGCGTAATAGCCCGAACCACATCCCACATCGGCCACGACGGCGCCAGGCTCCAAATCCATGGCCTGTAAAACAAGCTCCGGCTGCTCCTGAACCACTCGGTCTTCTCGCTCAAGCCATTCCGCACCCAGATAACTCATAAACTCTGCGGGGACCCGATGCCGATCCTGCCGATCACTTTGTGCCCCAACCAAAGCGGCATCGATTCCAATAGCCACAAACGCGGTCAGCCCAATTAATGCAATTCGTTTTTTCTTCACGAAAACTCCTTCACCAAACTCCGTATCCCTTCAGCCTAACATCGAACAGCACGATGATGTTTCCTAAACCACTACTACCACGCCGTGAGATAAAGCAAGATAGCTTGGAGAATGCTATTCTGCATGTTTCTCAATTGTGTGAAGCAAGTGATATGCACTTAACAAGTTTCGAAAGGCCAATGGCAACCCTTGGACGCAGGGGCGCCATACTCCTGACCGTTTTGGTCTTTGTTCTTGGTTCTACAACAGTATCCGGACAGTCAATTGCCACTCCTACCGACTTTTTTGGCTTCGAGATTGGAACTGACGGCGAGTTGGCTCGTTATCCCAAAGTGCTTGAGTATCTCGAGCACCTCGCAAACGGATCCGACCGAATGCAGTTCGAACAGCGGGGGTTAACCACCAACAACCATCCTTACGTACTCGCCACATTCAGTTCAAAAGAGAATTTGGACCGGTTGGATCGATTAATTGAAATCAATCACCAACTCTCAGACCCGCGACAAATCGGCAACAACGAAGCCATCGCGCTCACCCGCGAGGGCGTGCCGTTCTATTTTCTCTATGCCACCATTCATTCGACCGAGGTCGGCAATGGACAGACAATCATCAATATCGCCCATCGCCTTGCCACTGAACAATCCGCAGAAGTGAAACAAATTCTCGATAACAGCGTTGTTCTCTTGGTTCCCTCGCAGAATCCTGACGGTCAGATCATGGTTGTCGACCATTGGTATGACACTAAGAACACGCCATACAGTCGTGTGTTTCCAGACCTATATCATCGATACACAGGTCACGATGACAATCGAGACTGGTTCATGTTCACCCAAAAGGAAACGCGATTATCAATTGACATTCATACTGAATACCGGCCTCAACTAACCCACGATATGCACCAAATGAGTGCAACGGGAGCACGCATCTTCGTCCCACCCTTCAAGGCTCCTTATGATCCGAATATTCATCCATTACTTCTTGAAGGCCAAACACAAATTGGACAGGCAATGGCCTCGGCGTTATTAACGGCGGGGAAGAAGGGTGTCATCTACAACGACCAGTTTGATCTGTGGACACCCGCTCGCCAGTACATGCTGTATCACGGGCAACCGCGCATTCTCACTGAAATTGCCAGTGCGCTCCTGGCCGATCCATTTGTGAATCCGGCTGGCGTCGATCGACCCTTAGGACCACAGGTGCCAAGCAACAATTTCCCCGTACCATACGACTCCGCAGTGTGGCGACTTGCTGACATCGTGGAGTACGGCGAGATTGTAGTTTTTGCCGCACTGAAGCAGATGGCAGACCACAGAAACGAATGGTTGGAGAACTTTTACCGAGTCCACAAAGACTGGGTTGACCGCGACGAGGCACCTTTTGCCTTCGTAGTGCCAGCCAACCAACCGGACCCCTTCGAAACGTACGAACTCCTAGAAATTCTTGACTTCGCAGAGGTTGAGATTCACCGGTCTCGTTCCACATTTACCGCTGACGGCACTACGTATCCTGCCGGGTCCTGGGTCATTGATCTAGCACAACCGTACGGAGCATTCGCGAAGACAATGCTCGAACGTCAAGTTTATCCGGACCTTCGCTACTACCCAGGCGGACCGCCCATTCCGCCATATGACGTAACAGCTCACACACTTGGATTGCTAATGGGTGTGGACGTTGATCAGATCAACACTCGGTTTGATGCAGATCTCGAACGCATTGAAGAACTGACCCCCCAAATAACACCATTACCAAACACACCAGAGTGGGCTTATACCATCTCGCCTACATCCAACGCCGCATTCCAAGCCGTCACTCAGTTGGAGGATGTGGGGGTGCCAGTTTTCCGCACGGCAGCAGCTACACAGGTTGGCAACCAATCACTGGCGCCCGGTACATGGATTGTGCCACCGACCACAGTAGCTGAACAGGTGTTGCAACGAACCATCGAAGCAAGCGGGTTGGTGGTATCGGCTCTGGACCAGGCTCCTCAGGTTTCTGGATTTCGACTCAAAGATCACACACGGGTTGGGTTATGGCGAGTACCCAATAACATGCCCGGTGGTTGGATGATGTGGCTTTTTGAGCAGTACGGACTCAATCACCAGGTGATTTCCTCCGGCGATTTCGAAAATAACGTTGCGGACCTTTATGACGTTATCGTCCTTCCCTCCGGCACCACAGCAACTCGCATCATACAAGGACTGTCCCGACGGCGATACGACGAGTCTTGGCGATGGGCATACGGCATCGGTCCAGAGGGCTGGACAAAACTTCAACAATGGGTCAAAGACGGCGGGACACTAGTTGCCCTTGGGTCGGCGGTAGAAACTGCCCGTGAACTGTTTGACCTGCCAATTAGACCGGTCCTGCCGATGCGACAAGGGAGAAATAGAGCTGTTAGCAACTCGACCCAACGATCGAATTCGCAGGAAACACAACGACCAGTCGGGGTTCGTGTCCCATCCATTGCACCACCGCCAGAGCCTATGCGTCGACCGATGGAATTCTATTGTCCAGGTTCGTTGCTAAAACAGGAACACAACCCCAACCATCCTGTTGGTTTTGGAATGCCTGAACGCTGGCCCGTTTTCTTTCGATTCGATCAAGCGTATGAACTAACGTCGAGCGATGACATTTTGGCTGAGGTCGTTTCGAAATATCCAGATGAGGAAGTAATGACGGCAAGTGGCTGGCTCCTAGGAGACGAATTACTTCGAAATCGGGCCAATATAGTGTCGTTTAAAGTCGGGAAGGGCTCAGTAGTTACCATGGGTAGCCAAATCGCATTTCGCACCCAACCGCGCGTGGCCTTTAAACTTCTGTTCAACGCGATCTTTAATGGCCCCGCGACATCGTTGAATGTGACTCAGCTTGCCCGGCTGGAGTAGACGGTCAGGACCTGTACCTCCAGCGTCTCACCGACTTGAAACTCAAAGCAAACCGGACCCGGCGGCAGGAGCCTCTGAAGTTCCTGCAGAACCGACTGTTTCGCGCAAAGGCACTTCCTTCAGACAGCAAGCTAAGACAAATCCAAAAAACATAAGCGGCACTGACCACCAAAAAATCGACTGGATAGCACGCTCAACGGATAATGCAATGCCGGTCGCCACCTCTGATGGGAGGGCGCGTATCACAGCAGGACTGTTAAGAAGAGCACCCACGTCGCCTCCAACCCGTGCCAACGTATCCTCTGGAATCAACACTGGCAGTTCTTGATTCAAACGGCTATTCATGACTGATCCAAACACCGCTACCCCAAACGAACCACCCATTTGTCGAAAAAATTGCACGGACGAGGTAGCGATACCGAGTTCAGAATAGTCAACGGAATTCTGGACAACCAACAGTGTGACCTGCATGACCGCGCCAACACCCAGACCCAATACGACCATATAGAGTGAGCTAATCGTAAGCGGTGTGTCCCCCTGCATCGTAGAAAGTAACGCCATACCACCGGTTGCCAGTGCCAATCCGCCGATGGGCCATTTACGGTACCGGCCGGAACGACTAATGACCCACCCGGAACCGACTGAACCACTGACTATACCAACCGTCAACGGCAGCAATAGTAGCCCCGAATTCGTCGCCGACAGTCCAACCACTACCTGGAGAAACAAAGGCAAGAAGACAACCGCTCCAAACAACGCCGCTCCAATAATGAAACCCATTAAAGAGCTCAGAAAAAAAATTGAATCTTTAAAAAGTCGAAGTGGCAGAATGGGTTCCGGCGCCCGTGCCTCCCACACAAAAAACAGTACTGTCACCAAAATACCTGATAGCCCCAAGCCGATGATCATTGGTGACGACCATGGGTAATCGGTTCCGCCCCATATTAGTGATAACAGCAGACAGGTCACACCACACACCAATAGAACCGCACCTCCGATGTCCAATCGGTGTGATCGGTAACCGGCCGGCGCCTCGAGCACACTCGAAATTACTACCAGCGCCGCGAAGCCAACAGGTAAATTGATCAGAAACACCCATCTCCAAGACGTGTGATCAACCAAGAACCCGCCGATCAGCGGGCCAATAACGCTCGCGAAGGCCCAGACTCCAGCAAGTAGCCCAATGTAGCGCCCTCGTTCACGCGGAGACACCACATCGCCAACAACCGCAAAGGTCATCGTCATAAGACCAGCCGCTCCCATACCTTGAATGCCCCGAAACACCACGAGCTGGACCATGGTCTGCGCGACACCGGCGAGTAGAGAACCCAACAAAAATATCAGCACGGCGGATTGCAGTACGGGGCGCCGACCATAGATGTCACTAACCTTGCCGTAGAGCAACGTACACACTGTGGCGCTCAACAGATACGCGGTCACCACCCACGGGTAATAATCTAGACCGCCCAGTTCACCCACGATTGTCGGCAGTGCTGTCGCCACGATAGTTTGGTCAAGGGCAGCAAGAAACAATGCCGCCATCAAACCTGAAAAAACAATCAAGATTTGGCGATGGGAAAATCGATTAGACGTTGATATCTCGTTAGTCACGTAACAATTCGACCGGCTCTATAGGAACCACCATCAAATTTTCCATGGAAATTCCATCCCCAACCAAAGTTTTGGCCGCGCAAAGGGGGGATTTAAGCACGCCGCTCAAAAACAAAGCGTTACGCGGGTATATGAGGTGAAGACCAATTCACGACCGAATAATCGTGGCGGGTTTTGTCTCCATCAGCTCAGCGTAGAAATCATTCCCTTTATCGTCAACCACGATGAACGCCGGAAAATCCTGCACCTGAATTTTCCAGACGGCTTCCATCCCAAGCTCCGGGTACTCAAGAACTTCAACATTCGTGATGCTGTTATCAGCAAGTCGCGCAGCAGGACCACCGATCGATCCGAGATAAAAACCACCATGACGAGCACAAGCCTCTGTTACCTGGGGAGACCGGTTACCTTTCGCCAACATCACGAGACTGCCACCCTGGGATTGAAACAATTCCACGTACGAGTCCATTCGGCCAGCGGTCGTCGGACCAAAGGAACCTGAGGCAAAACCAGCTGGCTTCTTTGCTGGCCCGGCATAGTAGACCATGTGGTCCTTAAGGTACTGGGGAAGACCATCCCCACGATCTATTCGATCTTTCAATTTAGCGTGTGCAATATCTCGCGCCACGACCATAGTCCCGGTGAGCGACAAACGTGTAGAAACCGGATGCTTCGTTAACTCCGCTAGGATCTCTTTCATAGGACGATTGAGATCAACGCTAACGCAATCGCCGGCAAGATCGTCATGACCGATGTCGGGCAGGTATTTCGCTGGGTTCTCCTCAAGCTGCTCCAAAAACACTCCATCTCGTGTGATCTTACCGAGTGCCTGACGGTCAGCAGAGCAGGACACGCCAAGTCCAACCGGGCAGGAAGCGCCGTGTCGTGGCAATCTGATCACACGGGCATCGTGGGCAAAATACTTGCCGCCGAACTGTGCACCTACGCCAATTCGCTCGGCGATTTCAAGAACACTTCGTTCCATGTCAAGGTCACGGAAAGCTCGGCCGTGCTCATTGCCACTCGTTGGTAACCGGTCCAAGTACTTTGTGCTCGCGAGCTTAACGGTCTTAAGCGTGAACTCCGCCGATGTGCCTCCAACAACAAGAGCCAAATGATAGGGTGGACACGCCGATGTACCGATTGTCTTCAGTTTTGCTTCTACAAACTCCGAAAGTGTTGTTGGGTTCAGTAGTGCCTTAGTCTCCTGGTACAAAAATGTTTTATTCGCCGAGCCGCCACCTTTCGCAACAAAGAGGAACGTGTATTCGTCGCCGGGTTCAGAATAAATATCTACCTGCGCCGGAAGATTTGATCCGGTATTTTTCTCGGTAAACATGTCAACTGGCGCCAACTGGGAATAGCGCAAATTTCGTTGTTCGTACGCATCAAAAACACCGTGCGAGAGCGCATCGGCATCGTCGCCGCCAGTGAGCACACGCTCGCCCTTGTGGGCCATGACGATTGCGGTTCCCGTATCCTGACATCCTGGCAAAACCCTGCCGGCCGCTATGTTGGCGTTTCGAAGTAGTTCCATCGCCACAAACTTATCGTTGGCCGACGATTCTGGATCGTTAACAACCTTTTGAAGTTGAGCTAGATGACCGGGGCGAAGAAGATGCGCAATGTCATCGAAGGCCTGCCGCGACAGTTCGCGAAGGACGTTCGGATCAACCCGAAGGAAGTCCAAGCCGTCCACTGTCACAGTCGAGATCCCGTCGGTCGTTAGTTTTCGGTAGGGGGTCTTGTCAGAACCGAATTCGAAGAGAGGTTGATATTGGTATGCAGACATGCCATTAAAACCGATCGTGTCGAAGTTAAGACCCGATTCTAACGCAGAACAACGCCTCAGAGCCGCTACGCCGCAGGATTAGAGTTGCCGATATTTTCGCAACAACTCATAGAGTACAACGCCTCCAGCCGTAGCAACATTGAGTGAATGTTTAATCCCACGCATCGGCAAGCGGACGTAGGTATCACATCGGTCCAACAGTTGGGGTGACATCCCGGTAACTTCGTTTCCAAAAAGCACGGCTACAGGAAAACTTGGCTGCCAATCGAAAAGATCCACTGACCGCGCGCAGGTCTCGATAGCAACAATCTCAAACTGTTGTCCGCGCATTTCGTCGATGTACGAAATCACGTCAGACGACGCTTCCCAAGCCACGTGTTCTTCTGCGCCGAGTGCAGTCTTTCGTACCTGCCGTTGCGTCGGATAACCAGTGATTCCCGAGAGGCAAATCCGATCAATGCCGACTGCGTCAGCAGTTCGAAAAAACGCGCCGACATTATAGAGGCTTCGCACATCATGAAGAACTACACGGACTGGTAACATTCCGATATCAGCGTAGTTTTCCGCCTGACCAGTTGCGAGAAATGGAAGGCGCTCTTCAAGTTCGTTGGTCATGTGTTTTACGGTGTTACTGCGTTCACTAAACCCTTTTACTCTTTGGCTACATTCACCGTCTGAATCTCGGTAAAACCAAGAAGCCCCCACGGTCCGTTCTCCACCCCTATACCAGACCATTTTGCTCCGCCAAAAGGAGCGTGTGGCAGAACATTAAGGTGTTGGTTTACCCAAGCAGTGCCACATTCGAGCTGCTCTGCTATCTCTGTGGCGCGGGTGACGTCAGAAGACCAAACCGACCCACTCAACCCAAAATGAGTTGCATTCGCGCACGCTATTGCATCGTCGACGGATTCATAGGGGACGACTGGTATTACAGGGCCAAACTGTTCTTCGTCGACCAAGCGGGTACCATCACCGACATCAGCGACAACTGTTGGCTGATAAAAGTAACCGTGGTTACCTACGCGACCACCGCCGGCCACAATTCGGGCGCCGTGCCGACGCGCGTCATCGACCAATTCAGTAATCCGCTGAAACTGTGGCTCATTATTAACCGGCCCTATTTGGGTGGCCTCGTCAAAACCATCACCAACTCTGGCCTTTAATGCAACGTGTGCCATAGCTTCCAGAAAGGATTCATATTTTTCCGAAGGAACATAGACTCGCTTAATCGCGCTACACACTTGACCGCAGTTCTCAAGCGCACCCCAAAAGACACGCGTTGCCACTGATACCGGGTCCACGTCGGACAGAACAATTGCTGGATCGTTACCACCGAGTTCCAGCGTGACACGCTTAAGGTCAGGCGCGGCGGCGGCCGCCACTAGCTTGCCCGTTGCGACGGAACCGGTAAACGAGATCTTTCGGACTAGTGGATGTTTTGTCATCCACGCTCCCAATTCATCACCGCCGGAAACAACATTAAGCACACCTGCGGGCAAAACATCTTGGAGCAATTGTCCCAATTTCAGTGTCGCCAACGGAGTAAACGGTGAGGGCTTGAGCACGACGGTATTACCAGCAAGTAACGCCGGAGCAATCTTCCAAACTGCAAGCGACACTGGATAATTCCACGGCGTGATGGCCGCTACAACACCGTGCGGACGACGACGGACTTCAACATGAACGTAGTCATTGTCCAGCGCCACCTCCCGTGGAATCTCAAGCCGGGCCGTATAGTCAAACCATTTCGCAGCACCCTTAAGTTCAACTATCGACCGCGATAGCGGTTTTCCTTGCTCCCGTGTCAACATCGGCGCAAGATCGCCAATTGCGCTTTTTATAACAGCGGAACATTTCACCAGTGCAGTTCGTCGAGCTGATTCATCTAGCTTCCAAGATTCAAAAACTTCCGCGGCAGCCTCCATCGCAGCGTCCAGTTGTGGGGGCGAACACTCGGGCGCACTAGCGAACACTTTACCAGTCGCAGGATTGATCACACCGAACTGTTCAGAACCCACAATTGCCTCACCGGCAATCGTCATCTTGCATGTCTCTGCAGATGCGGTCGACATGGCAGCCTCTTGCGGCAAATTCTCCAAGATCTACGGCAATTGATTCTGAAAACGACCTGTTATCTTGAGCCTTCAGCTGACGAAACAGCAGCCCGCTCGTCTGCACGGGCGCCAGAAAGCAAGTTTGTCATTCCGTAGTTACCTTCGTGACACGCATACTCGAACATTGGCTCCGCGTTCCGTTGCATCGGAATCATAGCCGTCCAAGGGTGCGAAAACTTCTCAGGTTCATTAACAGTAAATTCGTAGACCAGCGTATTTTCATCAACACGTCGAAACCGTTCCACTAAATGAAGATTCGCGCCCGAACCAGTGAACCCTGTCTCTCGTAGAAAATTAGTGCTCTCAACAACCAAGGTTTCGCCGTCCCAATGCCCGCGGGAATCACCAACCTGTTGTCGAATATCTGGTGCAAGATGAGGCCTTCTATCCAGCGGCACGATTCGTGCGCTGTGGACCATTTCATTCAAGATGACAACGTAGTCGGCTGTCTGAAAAAGCTGGACGTTATTGTTGTACGCACTCGGGAGCATCGGTGGCCCCGAGTTGAACCCGATGATACAGCGCTCCCACAACGGTCGATCCTCAGGACCAGTGGGGATTCGATTGCCAAAAAGGCGAGCCAATTCTTCCGCACCTTGTTTCCGAGGAATTCGGCCATCGGGAGGGTCCACTACGAGCGAAGTCCGCCGGTCCTCAGTAAGACGGTCTCCATAATCCCACCAGAACTGGTTATACGCATTTGAAACATCACGGGCGGCAGAAATACCATCCTCGGCACGGCGGTCCTTGTTGCGCGCAGCCAACGTTTCCTGCTCATATAAAGCTGCTTCTTCGGCCGTGAGCACTTCCTTGTCAGCCAACTCTTCTGGGCGTTCAAGCGGCGTAATTGTCCGAAAATCCCAAACACCCTGAAGGTCAGGATCTCCCCACGCCGTGGTCGTGGACTGGGCAGTACTCACAGAGGGAACTAACATGCTCACACCCACGAACAATAACGAAATAAGCAATCGACGATTCATGTACGCCTCCTATGCCTCGCGGCGAAAATGTTTTCTATTGCGGAATGCGTCGGTCGATATACGGCTGGGCGACTACACCCTCACGCGCCACCCCTATCGAGAGGCTCGCCCCAGGCGGGTCAGGTCGCTCATAGATCACCCGATACCGCTGCGACACCTCAAGATAGTGCCGGGACATTCTTTCTGCGAGCTCAGGAAGTGCAGTCGCGAGCCTTGTGCCAGCCCCGAAGCCCTCGTAGATGCCACCAGTGTTCTCCGTAAGATTGATCGCGTAATTAGTCACGTCACTACCGCCACGATTCGACAAAATCATGATGTGGATCGTCACACCATTGGCAATCAATTCGTTCACCATCCCGGCGTACTGGTTTTGATTCATGTTGCCGCTCGACTCGGTACCGTCAGTTGCAACAATCACAAAAATTGGAAATGACTCTTCATCCTCAAAACGACGCTCCCACGTTTCTTTGATTCCGTCGAGTAGAATTGGCCCGCCACCGCCCGCGACAAAGACCTCGCCCGCCGATTCCCTCAGCTCATCCCGATCGGTCGTGAAATCGACTCGCCACCGAATGTTTTGGCCGATCGTCGCTAACGCTATTTCATGTTGCTCTGGAATCGTCGTCAGGAACGCGTCCATGCCTGCGCGAAGCGAGGTGAGCGCGTTGGCCGTATTGATGGGATCACTGTTGTCAACCAGTAATGCAATCTTCATCGGTGCCGTACCCAACTCAGCAGACACAATTTCACACTCTACGCCATCTTCCATGACCGCAAACTCATTCGCTGACAAATCGGAAATGGGCTCGCCACCTTGATCTAAAACACGAATGAACACCTGGCCAAGTTCCTGGGTCATTCCGACGCTAGGTAGGCCTATCCCTGCAACGAACAACACAACAACATACGTAAGCACGCGATTGGACAGACTATCCATATAAGATCCTCCCGTTCCTCAGGGTAGCTGTTTGCCAGTTTTGTTTGGGCGGCTCCGTTCGCATTATAGCTCTTGTCTCCACAAGGTCTGACCACACTAATGAAACACCAACCCTTCGGAAGATCGACAGGCAAACACACGACTTGCCTTCAACATGGGCATGTCCGTTGTACTATCTAATAGAGAATTCAACCGAGACAGTCGACAAAATGCCGGTAGTGTATCGAGATAAGCGCGGGGTAGAGTACGAATCGGTTGCCCTTCCAACCCACGAAGTGACTGACGCAGTCCCACTTACGGCTCACATCGTTAGTAAGCGAGTCGTCAGGAAATCAGTGCCACTCTATGAAGGCACCGATGGAGCGGAGTTAGCACAAGCGCCGCGCAGTCAGCGCCGAAGCTGGACAGATGAACAATGGGGCGCCTATGAAGAATATCGAAGACTCGAGGCTGACCAATCAGGGGATCGAAACCCAGAAGCCGCCGTCGTTGTAATCCGCTCGGAAAGACGGGCTCCGAACGAGGAGTCACTCAACCAATCATGACCGCGTGAGTAGCACCACCGATACCTTTTGGGTTGAGTGGAGCACCGGGGACAAAACGAACAACTTAGCAACAATAAATTTATCGCGAAAAGAGGTAGGTCATCTTGACGGCGAGTTGCCGATTCTGCAACCAGGGCACCTCAGGGCGGTCAGATCGAAGCTCATCATAGGCGATATAGAGATCGCTGCCGGGAAAGTAAATCCAATTAAAACGTACGCTGGTACTGACTGAATCCGTGGTCGAGTTGTACTGGGTCAAACTACGCAACGTCATATCAGGCGACAACGCATAATCGAATCTCAACGACGCCAAGTCGGCCGTAAAAGCTCCGGCGGGAAGTTCAACATTACTTCGACTAAAAGCGGCCTCTGCGGCGACGCGGCTACTGGCCCGAAACCCAACGGTGGTCGAATAGTCAATACGGGTTCCGTCGAAAAATGTCTGTGGCGAATACCGTAAGCTTCCGTATAACCGGCGAGAGGGGTCTGTCGAGTAGCTGAGTCGAGGTTGTCCAAACCGATATGTCCCGGCGGGGATGGTTACATCGCTAGTAATTTCAAACGGCACGTCGAGCTGCTCAAACATGTCGTTGTACATGACGACGAAACTCGACCCGTCCTCAAAATAGAATCCGATCATGTGGTGTAGTCGCCGTGTCAGCAGACGGTTATGTTGGTCAGTCGTGTACTCGATGTTCCACATTGGGTCCATCTGGCGAATATTCCATTTCCCAGGTCTTGGATCCCACTCAAGATGCATTTTTGACCGCCGAATTCCGACCCTCGGGACAAAACCAACCTCTGCGTTAAAATTGTCCTGAATGTCGGTGTACTCCGCGTAAATCCGATAGGAAGGACTTCGCCATAACGCGTTCACGTGACCAGCCATATCATTACCAGAACGTCCGGGCGTCTCCGTTTTTGCAAGAAATCCTGTAACCGTAAAGAATTGGTGTAAAGCCAGTGACGTATCAGCAGCGAACGTTCGATTGAATCCAGCATCGCCAACTGATTCTTTATTAACTAAGATTGCGCCCACTCTTGAGCGCGAGAGGATATCTCGGCTATACCGACCGACAAAAAAGTTCTCGCCAGGGTGCCCCATGGCCTCTCGTGTCTGTATGTTCATCACAGCAACATTGTGTCGGTCGACCTTCCCGGTAAGCCTCGCGCCACCGATGATCGGAACCGGCTGTCCTCTGGATAACCCAATTCGCCGCGTAAAAAAGAGGTCGGCGAGACGCCCGATCCCACCTTCATTCTTAACACTGAACATTCCAGCATTTTCCAAGAAAAAGTCGCGTTTTTCAGGAAAAAACAAGGGAAAGCGTGTCAGATTAACCTGTTGTTCATCGACCTCTACCTGAGCGAAGTCAGTGTTAAAGGTCAAGTCCAGATTGAGTCCGGAAGTGACACCATATTTCACGTCGACACCGACATCATTAAAACCACTACCATCCAGATCGGTTCCCGGACGATCCTGACGCCCGCCTGCGAGGGCGTATGGTGTCACGCGAAGATCTATTCCACGACTCACCTGGCCCAAACCAGACATCGTGCCAGCCAAACTCACTCGGGTCAGTGCGTAGGCTTTCGGAATAGGCGCCCAAAATACTTGTTCGTTCTTGCGGCGAATGTTTCGCATGAGGTTAAAACCCCACGTCTGACTGTCCGCTTCAGGAAACCGGAGGGTCACCATCGGAATAGCAATCTCTGCAACCCACCCGTTGGCAGTCAGTCGTGAGGCCACGTCCCACACACCGTCCCAGTCGCGGTTGATGTTCGAACTAATGCCTCGGCGCCCTCCTTCGCCTTCCTCTGAAATCTGCTGTTCCAGTTTTGCGCCAAGTGGATTCGTTACAAACATATAACCGGATCGCGAATCTCGAAACGTGTCAAAGATGACTTGGAAGTTATCTTCGTCAAGCAAGCGCGGTGAATCACGACGCATCTCGGTCGCGATAACACTTGCCCCCTCCGAGTCATACGCCTCAACACCGATATAAACCGCTTGGTCGTCGTACATCAGTCGCACGACCGTGCGTTCGGTCGCCGGGTCACCTTCAGCGGGTTCCTGCTGTACAAAACTGTCGATAACTGCAGCTTCCAGCCACGCATCTTCGTCAAGTACACCGTCGAGTTGTGGTTGATTTTGCACACGGGTTGGCTGGACACGATATCGCTCTGCCGGCGGAAGCAAAACACCCTCTGCGGCAGAACCATCCGCAGACTGTTGTGGACCCAACTGGATCGCACCGACAGCCTTGAAATAACTGTCGAGCGGTAGATCGAGCTGTTGTGCCCCAGCCGTACTGGACAGCAGGCACAGTCCGCTGACTAAAGCAGTGAATATGAGCTTCGCCGGACTTAATCGCTGTCTGTTTCTAGATGAGACACCACGCACGTCGTTATCATGGCATCATTTTGGAAAGATGATCGCCTCGCAGTATAAATCTGTCTTCTATTTTCGCTCTCAAAAAGTGATTCCCATTGTTATTTAGCCTAATCTCCCAGATCTCATGAGCTCGCGTACTCTTCATTGCGCAATATATTTTCTTTTCGCTTGGCCGATGGTCGTGCTTGCTCAACAAGTCTCATTACCTATCAAACCAGCGCAGCCGTCTGCCACCGATGTAGTCACACGGGATGCCGACGACATTGTGACCGTTCGTGCAATCGAACTAACCGAGAACTTGGACGTGGATGGTCAGTTAGACGAAGGCGTCTACCGGAATGTGCCTTCAATCAGCGACTTCATCCAACAACTGCCTGATGAAGGCGCGCTGGCAACCGAAAAGACCGAGACCTGGATCATGTTCGACGACACGGCTATCTATGTCGCGGCGCGGTGCTTCGATGCAAGCCCCCCAGACCAGTGGGTTGCCAACGAGATGAGACGAGACGCCATGCAACTCCGCCAAAACGACTCGTTCTCAGTCCTGTTCGACACATTCTACGACCGCCGGAATGGAGTAGCCTTCTTGGTGAACCCAATCGGTGGATTTGCGGACTTCGCCGTCACAAACGAAGGCATCGTCAACAGTGACTGGAATCCAGTCTGGAATGTTCGGACGAGTCGATTCGACGGCGGTTGGACCGTCGAAATGGAGATTCCATTTAAATCACTCAGGTATCGAGCCGGAACAAACCCAGTTTGGGGTGTTCAACTGCGTCGAATCATTCGTCGAAGAACTGAAGCTTCGTATCTGACGGCTCTACCGATCTCAGCGGCGCGTGGAAACAGTGTAATTGCAGGTCTCTGGCGCGTGTCTCAGGGCGCCACGCTGGTGGGTCTCAAATTGCCGAAAAATAGTCTCAATCTCGAGATCAAGCCCTACGGCATCGGCGGCGTAACCAGCGCCCTCAACAAAGTCCCTCCCCAACGGAATGTTGGTGACATCCAGCTTGGTATCGACGCCAAATATGGCATTACGCAAAATCTCACTGCCGACTTCACCTACAACACCGATTTTGCCCAAGTTGAAGTCGACGAACAACAGATCAACCTGACACGGTTTAGCCTCTTTTTTCCTGAAAAACGCGAGTTCTTCCTTGAGGGACGAGATAACTTCGAGTTTGCGCAGGGCGGCGCTGGCGGACGAACCAACGCGCCCCGCCTGTTCTTCAGCCGGCGGATAGGGCTGCAAGCAGGACAAGTAATACCCATTCTGGCGGGTGGGCGGCTTACAGGAAAAATAGGCTCCTTCGATATCGGGGCGCTGAACATACAGACCAACGAGGAAATCTTTTCAAGAGCCGCATCAACAAACTTCACAGTCTTGCGGATCAAACGCGACATCTTGCGTCGTAGCTCGATCGGAGGATTATTTACGAACCGCTCTGTATCGCTCCACGGCAGCGGTTCCAATCAAGTCTATGGTGTCGACGGCCGATTTGCGTTTTATGACAATGTCAACGTTCTTGGGTACCTCGCCAAGACCCAAACACCGGGCCGCACTGGCCGAGACATGAGTCATCTGACGAACTTTGCTTATACAGGCGACCGCTATGGACTTGACCTTAGCCATCTCGTTGTTGAAGACAACTTTATTCCTGAAGTCGGGTTCGTTCGCCGTGACAATATTCGGCACAACTCCGCGGCTGCACGATTCAGTCCAAGAACAAGATCAATCGAGTTGATTCGGCGAATCATTGTTCAAGGCCAGTTCGATTACATCCAAAATGCGGAAACGGGAATTCTCGAAACCAAGCAGACAACGTTAGACTTTCAAACCCAATTTGAGAATAGCGACCGCCTCTCCATAGCACTGGAACAAAACTATGAATATTTGGCCAGTCCGTTTTCGATTGCGCCAGCTGTGACTATTCCAGTCGGCGGGTACAATTTTTCCCGGCTGGCCACGTCGTACTCGTTCGGACAACAGCGACCGCTCAGCGGTTCGGTCACCTTTGCAACGGGAACATACTGGGGCGGTGATGGCACTTCATTGAGCGTCACACGAGGTCGTTTTGAGGTCACGCCCCAGTTCTCGGTCGAACCGAGCACCGAAATCAATTGGATCAACCTGCCGGAAGGGGAATTCGTGGCGGTGCTCAGCCGGTCGCGTTTCAGTTACTCATTCAACCCGCGAATGTTCTTGAGCGGTCTCCTCCAATACAACTCCAGCAGTAACACGTTGAGTACCAACTTTCGGCTCCGGTGGGAGTACAGTCCCGGAAGCGAACTCTTCGTTGTCTACACGGAAGACCGTGATTCGAACCCGCTGATGCCAGACAGAAACACAGAGCTTCGCAATAGAGGCTTTGTCGTGAAGATTAATCGTCTGCTCCAATTTTGACTTGGCGGAAGTACGAGATAAACAGAACTCAACTACAATTCCCAAAGTCGGGTCAGCGTTTTTGGAACTGGAGGCTTAATGACAAGGTCGCGGATGGCCATTGCCGGCGTCGGGTTGATGATTGCGAGTTCACCAATTTTTGCGGACGACTGGACGCAATGGCGCGGCGCAGATCGACTTGGCGTTTGGCATGAAACCGTTGGTGTAGTCACCGAATTACCATCGGAGCTCAAGTTTTCCTGGCGAGTCCCCATTAAGACAGGTTACGCCGGTCCGGCTGTAGCCGATGGACGCGTTTTTGTGACCGACTGGGAAGAAGATCCGGAGTCGCGAACAATGGACGGCACAGAACGGGCCGTCGCTCTTGATGAACAAACCGGCGAGATTTTGTGGACTCGCGAGTGGCCCACTACCTATCGAATGTTGATGGGCTCCTATGCAATCGGCCCACGAGCCACGCCGACGGTTGACGACGATCGTGTCTACGTTGTGGGAGCGTCCGGTTCCCTCTTGTGTCTTGACGTACAAACTGGTGAGGTGCTTTGGCAAAAAGACTATCGGTCTGACTACGATTCCTATGTGCCGACGTGGGGTATCTCCAGTTCGCCATTGGTGGAAGGAGACCTGCTAATCGCTATTGTCGGCGGTGAACCCGGAGCCCTCGTGGTGGCTTTTGATAAGCGAACCGGTGAAGAAATCTGGCGTGCGCTCGATGTTGTCGGTGAGATGGGTTACGGACAGCCCGTCGTCTATGAAGCCGGTGGTGTAAGACAGCTTATCGTATGGCACCCTGGCGCGTTAGTGTCGCTTAACCCTCAAAGCGGTGAGGTTTACTGGGAAGAACCATGGGAAGCAGGCGCAGGAATGTCTGTTGCTACACCTGTTAAGAGTGGCAACTACCTCTTTGTGACACAGTTCTACAACGGGCCCATGATGATGAGCTTGAACCAAGATAGGCCAACGGCAACGATGCTGTGGAAGGGTTCAAGCCGAAGCGAAATGCCTAGCGACACTGAAGGATTGCACTCTCTGATAACGACACCAGTCATGACCGGCGATTACATTTATGGCGTTGGAAGTTACGGTGAGCTTCGCGGGCTTGACGCCCGGACCGGAGAACGCCTCTGGATGAGTGACGAAATGACGGCGCAGGCGCGGTGGGGCACCGCGTTTATGGTAAAAAATGGTGATCGCTATTTTGTCAACAACGACGACGGCTTTCTGATGATTGCTGAATTCACGCCGTCCGGCTACGTCGAACGAGGCCGCGTGAGCTTAATCGAACCCACTTCCAGTGCGGGATACGGAGCCCGGCGACTGTTTGATCGAGTGGTGAACTGGTCACATCCCGCCTATGCCAACCGTCATGTCATCCATCGTAATGACAACGAGATCGTTCGCGCCTCGCTCGATGCCGCCGACTACTAATCCCCTGGAACTGTGTGCCTCTACTCGTCCTGACTCCGCTTAGCGTGACTACTGTGGCTTCTAATCCTCAGAACAACACCGCCTGTGTATCATTAATATGAATGGGATTTATGTTGCAAATGAGTAGAACAGCTTGTTGGTTTCTCTTCCTCACCAGCTGGTCGTTGGTTTTAAACAGTCAACTTGAAGCTCAATCGGCGTCGTCTCTGCTTACTAATGAAGAAGCTGCCGCTGACGATGTGGACATAGAACCACCTTCAACCGGGCCTGACCTTGGCGTACTGGCTGGTCGCCCAACTGTGCGACCTACTCGCACCAGCACACCACCCCGAATCGACGGTCAACTGGATGACGAGGTATGGAAAACCGCGGCAAAACTCACAGACTTTGTCCAATACCAACCGATTGACGGGGCGCCGGCATCGGAACCGACCGAAATCTACATCGCTTATGACTCTGACCACCTCTATTTTGGTTTTTACGCCCACTACTCCGATCCAAGCATCATGCGGGCTAACCGTGTCGACCGAGACCGTGCCTCGCAAGATGACCTGCTGACCATTTACTTCGATACATTTATGGACCAGCAACGTAGTTACGACTTTGATGTCAATGCTTACAACGTACAAGGCGATGGCATCATCAATATTTCTGGTCGCCGGGGACGAGGTAGCGGCATTCCCTTTGCCGACCGCTCCTGGGACACGTTATTCGATTCAGGTGCACAAATTGTCGAAGATGGCTTCACCGCTGAGATGGCAATCCCCTTTAAGAGTCTGCGCTATCCGCAACAACCCGAAGGCGTTCCACACCGATGGGGCTTTCAGTTTGTTCGGGAGATCAAGGAATTAAATCGCGAAGATATCGTTTGGGCGCCAATGTCTCGAGATGTGTCTAGTTTCATGGCGCAAATGGGCGTAATCGAAGGTATGACAAATCTCTCCACCAGTCGCAACTTGGAGATCATGCCGCGCTTCACAGCGATCCAATTCGGATCACTCCAAACGAACGGCCAATTTCCTGTGGATACGGTGCCTGAAGGCGGATTGAACTTTAAATACGGAGTCACTTCCAACCTTGTGGCCGACGCAACATTCAACCCGGACTTTTCACAAATAGAGTCTGACAGACCCCAAATCGAGATTAACCGCAGGTTTCCGCTATTTTTCCCTGAACTTCGACCGTTTTTTATAGAAGGTAACGAGATTTTTGATATCCAAGGACCGGTGACATTCGTTCATACGCGAACGATCGTTGATCCACTGTTTGGAGCAAAACTTACGGGTAAGACTGGAAAAGTTGCGATTGGAATTTTAGCAGCGAACGACGAAGGGCCAGGAAACGTCGAAGACCGAAATAATCCGTTGTACGAGAAGAGTGCTCAAACATTCATCGGCCGCGTAAAGTACGACCTTTATACCGAATCACACATCGGCGCAATCGTAACTTCGCGAGAGTTCGAAGATAGCCATAGTACGCTGGGCGGGGTCGATGCTTCGCTTCGATTATCACCAAATCACACGGTCGGTATCGTAGGCGTCGGCACTCGACACAAAGACCTCCAAGGCGTTGAACGGGACGGGCACGTGTTCGACCTTAACCTTCGTCAGAACGGACGCCACCTTGATTGGTCTTTGAGCGCATACGAAATCTCACGAGATTTTGACACCGAGGTGGGTTTCGTGCGCCGGACCGACCAACGACGCACAAGAGGCAATATCTCGTACCGATGGTTTCCACAGAATTGGATTATCGATTGGGGTCCACGTTTTAGCTATGGCCGAAATTGGAACTTCGACGGCGTCCTAGAAGATGAAAACGCTGGCATGAGCATGAGCTTCTCACTGGCCAAAAACCTCCGAGCCAATACAAGTTTCGATCGAGACATGGAACGTTTTGGCGGCATCAATTTCCTGCAAAATCGATACCGAGTTGGTGGCGGCATGAACAACCGGTCCTTTTCGGTCAACGCGAGTTTCGATACAGGCGACCAAATATTTTTTGATTGGGACAATCCTTACCTTGGACGAGAAACGGGTTCAAATGTGAGTGTCTCAGTGAGGCCGGTCTCGAGCCTGCAGTCGCAGATTAGCTTGAACACCAGTCGCTTTACAGACCCGGCCAACGGCAACGTTGAGATTTTTGATGTCCAGATTATTCGGGCGCAGACAACGTATCAGATTAGCAATCCATTGCTCATTCGCAATATCACTGAGTACGACACATTCGACAGGCAGTTTGATTTCAACCTCTTAGTTACTTACCGCGTAAACGGTGGCACCGTGTTTTACGTGGGGTACGATGACCACTATCGGCAGGAGGACCAGATAGACCATCTCGACGAACAATTCTTTATGTCGAATAATTTCCGCAGAACCAATCGAGCAGTTTTCACCAAACTTCAATACCTATTTCGCTACTAAGTCTGGTAGCTGTAGGCTGGGCTCATTAACTCCAAATCGCATTCTCCAAAGTAAAGACTTGGGCGAGCGTGTAGAATGGTTCGTATTTGGTGCCTTATCCAGTACCAATTCAGCGGTCACTCTCTTAGCCACAAACGCCTTGGTCGACCACCCTGATACCCCAACGGTTCCTACACTGCCAACTTCGAAAGACGTGACTGCCGAAGTATTACCACCGGCTTTACGTAATGCCGTTAAGCAAGCTGGTTGGACAGACCTGATGCCCGTGCAAGCCCGTGCGATCCCGCGTCTATTAGAAGGCAAAGACGTTATGGTTCAAGCTCGAACCGGCAGTGGCAAGACGGCAGCTTTCTTGTTGCCTATGCTTGAACGCTTAAACCGAAATGACGAAGTCTGCCAAGCCCTAGTCCTTGTACCTACACGGGAACTTGCCAAGCAAGTGTCACAACAGGCTGAAATGCTGTGCAAGGCTGCTGGTTTTCGAACGGTCGCAATCTACGGCGGCGTGGGATACGGCCCTCAGATTGAGGCTCTCACGGCCGGAGCACAAATTGTGGTTGGTACACCTGGACGGGTTTTGGACCATCTCTTACGAGGAACATTCTCTCTTGATGCGCTCAGAATGCGCGTGTTCGACGAAGCTGACCGAATGCTCTCAATGGGCTTTTACCCGGACATGCAAGAAGTTCAGCGCCACCTGCCCCGAGAGACCATCGACCGGTTACACAACAGTATGTTTTCCGCAACATTCCCGCCGTTTGTAATGAGGACGTCAAATGAATTCTTGCGCGACCCCGAGTTCATCTCGTTAAGTGGAGATCAAGTTCATGTAACCGATACCGAGCATCGGTTTTCCTTAGTGCCGGCAATGGACAAAGACCGGTGTCTCATTCGAATCATCGAAGTCGAAAACCCCACATCAGCCATCATTTTCTGTAATACCAAGTCGACTGTTCACTACGTGACCGTCGTGCTTCAAAGGTTTGGATATGATGCCGACGAATTAAGTGCCGACCGCTCCCAGTCGGACCGGGAACGTATTTTGAAACGGCTCAGGCAAAATACATTGCGTTTTCTTGTTGCGACTGATGTGGCAGCCAGAGGAATAGATATACCCGAACTATCTCACGTCATTCAATATGAACCCCCAGAAGACCCTGAGGGGTACATCCACCGAGCCGGTCGAACCGGTAGAGCCGGTGCTGCAGGAGTCGCGATCTCGCTCGTGACTGAGGCAGAAGCGTTAAACCTCGACAGTATTGCAAAACGCTACTCGATCGGATTTCGTCAAGTTAGCGCACCGACTGATTCAGATGTCCAAGCGGTGGTTACCGAGCGAGTGACGGCTTTACTTGAAGCTAAACTCCGTGAGAGGGACAGACTGAGAGCAGAGCGGAGCCAAAGGTTTGTTCCCCTAGGAAGAAGTTTGGCCGAAAATGAGCACGAGTCCGCCTTAATTGCGATGTTGCTTGATGCCT
>CAZUZW010000036.1:13740-25388 GCA_964624855.1 uncultured Vicinamibacteraceae bacterium | reverse complement strand
CAATTAGGACAGCCGAGGCCGGTCGAGAGGTCGGAGGAGCCGGTAGCGCTTTTCCTTGTTGCGCGAGCAGTCGGTCAACTTCGGCCTCCTTGATTCGATGATGCCCGCCCTTGGTTTGAACAGTGCGGACGCTGCCTTTGTAGATCCATTGCTTGAGTGTCGAATATGCGACACCTAACCGGGTAGCGGCTTCTCGTACCGTTAAAAGTGACATTATTGCACCTATTCAGACAAAATCATTTCTATTAACGTCTTAAATCATACTAAATCGATTATCGTATAGAAATGTATCGTAGTTGTATTTTGGCAGCGTTAGTGCTTTTAGTAGGTTGTGGGAGGGCGCAAAGCCCGACCTCGGAGGTTGTGGTCTCGGTAGCCATCAGCATTTCAGAGGCAATGCAGCAGGTCGCTTTTGACTTCGAAGAGGGGACTGGTCTGAGGGTTGCCCTCAATATAGGTGGTTCGGACACGCTGGCTACTCAACTGATTGCTGGCGCCAGTGTTGACCTTTTCGTAAGCGCGGACCTGCGACAGATGACTCGAGTGGAGTTGGACGGCGGGATATTGACGGCAAGTAAGGTGAACCTGTTGTCAAACCAGCTAGTGCTCGTGACTCATGGTGACAACCCTCGTTATTTCTCGGGGATTGGAGACCTTGCGGAGTCGAACATTAGACGTGTCGCTATGGGTGATCCGGACGCCGTTCCGGCAGGTGTCTATGCCAGACAGTTTTTGCAGGTGAGTGGCTTATGGAATGCGGTCAGAGACAAAGTTGTACCCACACGAAATGTCAGGGCGGTAATTGCTGCTGTAGAGGCAGGTAACGTCGATGCTGGGTTCGTGTACCGGACGGATGTGAGTCTGGTTGAGAATATGAAGATAGTGGTAGCTATACCCGTTGGTAAAGGTCCTGAAATTCGATACGTTGCCGCTGTCACGGCGAACGCACCAAACGAGTCTGGTGCCAAACAGTTCTTAGATTTTCTAAGTAGTGAAGCCTCAATGCATATATTTGAGGACTATGGGTTCATCGCGTTGAATGGTGAGGTGCGATGAATCCAGACTTGCTTAGCGTCGTGGTCTTTAGCATCGGAATGGCAACAATTGCGACGATAGTGATGCTGCCTCCAGGAATTGTCTTGGCGTGGCTCTTGGCACGTAGGTCGTTTCCAGGACGAACCGTTGTCGAAACACTGGTTTCGCTTCCACTGGTACTTCCACCTGTTGCGACCGGACTGATTTTGCTCCGACTGTTCGGACGGCGTGGATTGATCGGTGAGTGGCTTGATCAGTTTGGGATCGACCTGGTATTCACGTGGAAGGCTGTCATTCTCGCTATGGTTGTAATGGGGTTACCAGTCTTGGTGCGGGCAGCCCGCAATGGCTTTGAGCAGGTTGACTCAAGGTACGAACAGATTGCCGCCACCCTCGGCGCGTCGCCAATGAGAGTGTTCTTTACGATTAGCCTGCCGCTCGCTGGTCGCGGAGTGTTGGCTGGGTCAGTGCTTGGGTTTTCGCGTGCTTTGGGAGAATTTGGTGCGACCGTCATGATCGCAGGAATGTTGCCAGGCACCAGGACGTTATCTACATCCATCTACGCCTACACCCAAACGGGGCAAGACTCTCAGGCCACGGTGTTACTTGTGGCGGCGGCGACGGTGGCATTTGCAGCGGTTTATATTTCCAATCGGTTGAGTACGACGAGTGTTTAGTAGAGACCGGAAATAACTGAAACGAAAGAAGTGGGCATGGCTGGGGTTCTCATAAAGCTTGATTTTGTGGTCCACCAAGGTACTTTTAGATTAGCGTTCAGAGAGTGTGTTCAGGCGAGAGCCATAGCACTGACTGGACCGTCTGGCGCCGGAAAAACCACTGTATTGGAGACGATTGCCGGTCTTCGACGGCCCGTTTCTGGGCTGATTGAAATAGACGGACGTATCCTGTTTAGCTCAGAACGACATCTGGATCTGCCAGTCGAATCTAGGCGTGTCGGCTATGTGCCACAGGACGTGGCGTTGTTTCCTCATATGAATGTCAGGCGAAACATCTTCTATGGTCAGAGTAAAAGTGTTGCATTGGTGTCGGACACGGTACTTCGTGTTTTGGAGATTTCGTCGCTCCTTGATCGAAATGTAGCTGGGTTGTCCGGTGGAGAGCGACAACGTGTTGCGATCGCGAGGGCACTCATGTCCGAGCCTGAATTGTTGCTCTTGGATGAACCCCTGGCGGCAGTCGGGCATTCACTGAAGGAACGAATTCTGCCCTACGTCGAGCGAGTTCGTCACGAGTTGAACACGCCTCTCATATATGTGTCACATTCGCTAGATGAGGTGAATCGTGTCAGCGACCAGGTCATTACTTTAGAAGAGGGGCAGGTCGTAGAATCGAAACCAACGCATCCAGTGAGCTAATTCTTTCGCCGGCTAGGGGAGACCGACGCGCAGTACTGTGAAAAGCAGAAAACAAACGAACGCTCCAATGACAGTCATCGACAGGCCCCATGCCATGAGCTGATTGAAGAGTTTACGACTGTCCTCGCTCGACGGTGCGGCGGCCATACACAGGGCTCCGAGAGTTGATAGAGCCGAGACGTCTACTAGGTGCGCACCAACATTCATAGAGGAAGCGATGGCCAATGGTGCTACTCCACCCAATTGTTCAGCTAGACCAGGAACAGTTGGGAGAAACGCAGGTAGTACCACGCCTGAGGTGCTGCTGTAAATCGAGATAAAACCCGTCGAGAAGGCTACAACGGCTGTGACACTTTGAGGGGTTGATAATCCAGCGAGCAGTTGGGTGAAGAGATCAAGACCACCGGTTTCATCGAGTACTGAAATCAGCACGGTAACACCACAGACCATCATGATGACCCGCCACGGCATGAGTTTCACGGCTTCCAATTCGTCCCCTGCCTTCAGGAGAGCCAGCAAAATGGCTGCCGCAAACGCGCCAAGACCGACGTTTACATCAAAAATAATGACTCCGACGAGCAAGCTGCCGATTACAGCGATTGTGATCCAATGAGCGGTATCAAACTGGATAGAGTTGCCGCCAGATTTTAAGTCGGATGAATCGCTTGGTGGCACAACCAGTGCCTCGGAATGATAGCGTCCGAGGAGACGCCAACCACCGAAAATAAAGTAAGCCAGAAACGCAATGACAACATGCGCGAGCATGTTGTTGACGTAGGTCAATTGTTCAAAGCCACCGAGGCCAATCTCTGCCATTACTCCATTAACGATGACCCCAGTAGGAGCAATTGGAGAAAGTGACCCCGCGTTTGCACCATTTCCAACCATGATGGCCATCAGAAATGCTGGAATGCCGACTTGGCCGGCGACCGCCATCGCCATAGGCGCTATGAGTGCAGTCGATGCGATGTTGCCTGGGCCCACAGAGGCCAAAACGAACGCCAGAACGAAGAACATCATAGGCATCACTCCGACGTTGCCGCGGCAGTAATGAACCGCCTTGTAGGCTATCCTGTCAAGGGTGCCGTTGGCTTGGGCCTGTGAGAACAGTAAAGTTACTCCGGCGAGCGTCAGAAACAGTCGTGTCGGGAAGCCGTTCATGACTTCGTTGGCACTCATGCCTGCTATGTAAACGCCTGTAATCCATGCCAGAGCAATTGCAAGAAAACCGACATGGAGCCGGATTGTACAGCTGACAACAATGGCGACGAGTAAGGCTACAAGCGAAATCGTTGCGGCATCCATCGGTCGTGAGTATAGCTTACGCGGTCCAGTCTGAAGTCAATATGTAAGACCGTGGAACCCTATTCGAATCGTTAGTACAAGTGGGATTGTTGAGCCGAGGTTGATTGAATGGTTCAGTTGGCGAAGATATTGAGAATGGACTAAGACGGTGAAATTAACTACACGCGGTCCTCGAATGGTCCTAGGTGGAGGAATTACCGCTGCACTGTTGCTACTCATTGGGGCGTTGGGAAGTCGTCTCGGATTTTGGCCTTTTACCGTCGGATTCCTTTTTCTGATGATAGGGGTTGTTGTTGCGGTACTGACCACCATCGCTGGAAGTTTTGTGGTGGTTAGTGCTTTACGGCGGACTGGGAGTAGTAACTACTTGGCACCGGGGATAGGTGTCGGCGTGTGTGTCTTGGTAATGTTGGTAATCGGTGGCCAGTTCGTTCCAGCAGCGTCGCTGCCACCAATTCACAACATTTCGACTGATCTTGAAGACCCTCCCCAGTTTGAAGCCATCGTTCCGCGGCGGTCCGGGTTGAATCCTCACCGTTATGACGCGGCTCAGAAGATTGGCGATGCAGGTACGCTTGGAGACCTGCAACGTGCAGCCTATCCAGAACTTAAAACTCTTCGCTCGGCAGTTAGCGTACTAGCTGGTCTGGAACGTACGGTAGCTATCTTGGAAGATATGGGCCTGGAAGTCGTTGCCGTCGACCGGGTTACAGGCAGAGTGGAAGCGACGGCGACGACCTTTTGGTTCGGATTTAAGGATGATGTTGTTGTGAGGCTCAAAGCCGCCGGTGGAGTTACATCTGTTGATGTTCATTCGGTATCGCGGGTAGGCCAGGGTGACTTGGGTGTGAATGCGCGCCGTATTGCTACTTTTCTCAGCCAGTTTGCTGCCATGGAGAGAGAAGACAAGTCTAGCGTTGCGCCGTAGAGCTCCGGTCCATCGCCTCAATAAACGCATCATTAAGCAATTCCCAGGCCCGACGAATGTGGCTCTCAGTGGTGCGGATATTTCCCACAGCTAGTCGAATGGCGAATTGTTCCTGCAGACGGGTGTGTGACAAAAAGACTTCACCGGAAGCATTCACAATGTCTAGGATTCGAGTATTCAGAGCATCATTTTCTTTACTGGTGAAGTGTTGCCTAGGTGGTTGAGCGCGGAAGCACACGACGCTCAATGGAACGGGAGCCAGTAACTCAAACTTGGTGCTCTCGTCGACCCATTTAGCGAAAAGTTGCGCGAGGCGCATGTGGTCTGCGAGCCGCGACCGGATACCTGATGCTCCGAAGTAACGAAGTACAGCCCAAAGTTTTAAGGCACGAAATCGCCGGCCAAGTTGAATTCCTGTATCCATTAGGTTTGTGACACCGACTTCAGCGGTTGATAGGTATTCGGGTGTTAGCGCAAAAGTTGTTCGGACGGTGTCCATGCGACGACAGTAGAACGCGCTTAGGTCGAACGGTGTGAACAGCCATTTGTGAGGGTTGACCACTAGCGAATCAGCGTGGCTACATCCATCGAGAACGGAAGCGGTCTCCGGTACCAGTGCTGCCGCGCCGGCATACGCGGCGTCAACATGCAGCCAGAGTCCGTAACGTTGGCACACCTCGGCGATGTCACGAACTGGGTCGACACTCGTTGTGGATGTTGTTCCGACCGTCGCGACCACTGCCATTGGCTGGTAGTTGGCTTTTTGGTCTTCTTCAATCGCCGCACGCAACAAATCGACCCGCATTCTGAATTCTTGGTCAGTTCGGATTTTACGCACTCCCGCTTGGCCGATTCCCAGTGTGATCGCCGCCTTTTCGATTGAGGAGTGTGCTTGGTCTGACACATAAATACGAAGTGGCAAGACGTTCGGTCGCCCGGCCAGTCCGTGCTCTCGAACATTGGGTACCGCAGTCTCTCGAGCAGCGGCTAATGCGTGCAGGCTGGCAATCGACGCTGTGTCGTAGATAACACCTTCGAAGGAGGCCGGCAGGCCTAGCAGTTGCCGTAGCCAACTTAAGGCAACTTCTTCGAGTTCGGTTGCTGCTGGGGACGTCCGCCAGAGCATGGCTTGAACGTTGAGTGCCGCTGTCAGAAATTCTGCCAAAATGCCCGGAGCACTTCCTGATATGGCGAAATAACCAAGGAATCCAGGATGATTCCAGTGTGTAATTCCAGGCAGCAGGAGGGTTTCAAAGTCTTTGAAGATTTGGTCGAATGGCGTTCCAGACTCCGGTGGGCTGGACGGGAGAGCGTTGCGAATAGCTCCTGGTTGAACTCTTGATAACACCGGATGCTCGTTGGTACTGAGATAGGCGGCTATCCACTCGACGAGCGCGAGCGCTTGGTTCCGGAACTCGTCCGGCGGCATGTCACCAAGGTCGCTTGGGGTAGGATCACGGGACACGGGATTTCATGTGCTTGCGGCTAGTGACTGGGAAGCGTAGGCTTGACCGCGACACGGTTCAAGATTGTAGCATTCACGTTCAGTTGTCTTACACATCTTTAACAAAGGAGTCAGTCGTGGCAGAGGTTGTGCACACTAGTCGACTGCGTATTGAACGGGTTAAAGGACCAATTCGTCAGGCATTCTTGGAAGGTTTTGATACACCTATCCGTTTTGGCGTGCATGGTGGGATCAAGGCTTTTTATGGGGTTGAACCGGATGAAGACGTTCCGGCTACCTTAGACCATATGATCGGAGCGGTTGGTGGTTGACTGCTCGGCACCCTTGCACGCGCACTGGAGGTGCGCGACATTCCAGCTACACCAGACACGATTAAGGCCAGTGTCGAGGGTGACATTGAAGCTGTTGAAAAAATCCTCAAGATTGTTCGAATTCGCGTTCGGTACGCATTGACGATTCCTCGTGGTCTACGTGAGAAGGCTGAGCGCGCAGTTCTCCGTCATCCGATTAGCTGTCCTGCAGCCAATAGCATCCAGGGTTGTATTGATTTGGATATTCAAGCCGATATTAAAGAAACATAACTACTGATTCGACACTTGGTTCCTATTTAATTCATTGGCGATGGCTTCCGCAAACTTCATGGTTGTAGCCGTTCCGCCAAGGTCAGGAGTGAGCACCTGACCGGCAGTCAGCACCTTGTGAAGAGCAGCAACAATGCGATCAGCTTCGGCATTTTCGTTTAGATGTCGAAGCATAAGAACTGACGACAACAGAAGGGCCGTAGGGTTTGCCAGTTGTCGACCTGCTATGTCTGGTGCTGTTCCGTGAACGGCTTCGAACACAGCGAAGTCTTTTCCGATGTTTGCCGACGGGACAAGACCTAGTCCACCGACGAGACCCGCGCAGAGGTCCGACACGATATCCCCGTAGAGGTTCGGCAGCAGCAGAATGTCAAATTGTGACGGGTTCAGGACAAGGTGCATGCTGGCGGCATCCACGATTTTCTCGTTGTAGCGAATCTCTTCTTTGAATTGTTGAGCCACGGCACGGACAGACTTAAGAAACAATCCATCGCCGAGCTTCAGGATATTTGCTTTGTGAACAGCTGTGATCGAGTTACGTTTTTCGCGGCGAGCATATTCGAATGCGAACCGGGCTATTCGTTCGGAAGCTGTCTTGGTGATGACCTTCAAGGATTCGACGACACCCGGGACGACCTCGTGTTCTAGACCGGAGTACAGGTCTTCGGTGTTTTCTCGAATCACAATCAGGTCCACGTCCCCGAACCTATTCTTGAGACCAGGAAGGCTCAATACGGGGCGTAGATTAGCGTAGAGGTCAAGTGCTCGTCGTATTTCAACGTTTACGCTCCTGAATCCAGTCCCAATCGGAGTTCCAATTGGCCCTTTGAGGGCCACGCCGTTCTGGCGAACTGAGTCAAGAACAGTGTCGGGGAGCGGAGTGCCTTCCTGTTCGAATACCTTGACTCCGGCATTCTTCAGATGCCACTCGATTTGCACCGTGGTCTGTGACAGAACGAATAGAACAGCGTCAGTGACTTCAGGTCCAATTCCGTCTCCCGGGATCAATGTAATCGGGTGTGGCATGGCTGGTCCAAGTTCAGTAGGAAACACCGCATTATAATCGGCACGGTCATCCTTGACATGATGGAATCCGTCGACGCGCTGGATTGGCAAACGTGGGGCCCTGAGGCCTTCGCCCAAGCCGAAGCTGAACAGAAGCCCATTTTACTGACGGTCGGCGCGGCGTGGTCGTTTGGTTCTGCTGAGATGTTGCGAACTACGTATCGTGACGTAGAGGTTCGTCAGCTAGTTGAACGCTTTTTTGTTCCTATTTGGGTCGACGCTGATGATCGACCGGATATCAACGATCGCTACAACTTGGGCGGCTGGCCGACTACCGCGTTTCTGACGCCGACCGGACAGCTCTTGGGTGGTCAGACTTTTACTGACTCGATCCGGATGGCCCAGCTACTGCAGCAGGTGTCCAGTGCGTATGCCACGCGCCATGAAGAATTTAACTCGGCGGAGGGGCGGCATCAGAATCCAGTGGCCATTCCGAAAGATGACAATGTTGACCTCAAGATTGACCTCGGACTGGAAGCATGGCTCGTGTCTCATTTGTCAGAGGCATTTGACCAGGAATACGGCGGATTTGGCCGTGCAACCAAGCGTGTTCAAGAATTTCCACTCTTATTTCTTTTTAAAAGGTGTCATGACGATACGACGATCTTGCGTGAGATTGCCACTAAGACACTCGATGCAATCGGTTCCAGTTCGCTTTTTGACAACATCGACGGGGGCGTCTTTCGCTACACAGAGCAACGGGATTGGAGTCAACCGCAGGTTGAGAAGTTATTAGGGGTCAACGCAGGTGCAGTGAGAGTGTTTCTTGAGGGTTGGAGTGTTTTTCAAAATCCCAGATACCGAGAATCTGCCATACAGATTATTCGATATGCCTCGAATAACTTGGCGGAGCCATCGTCGGGAGGTTTTTTTTCGAGTCAACTTGGCGATGATGTTTACTACGCAGCCACAGCGGCCCAACGACAGCGACTCGAAGCCCCCGTCATCGATCGCGCCGTTTATGTAGCGGCTAATGGTGAAATGGCTCGGTCTTTGGTTCGAGGCGCAGAATTGGTGAACGACTCGTTTCTCCTTGAGCAGGCCGTGGCCACTCTGGACCGTGTGATGGAAACTTACCACCGCGGCGAAGGTGTTGGGCACCGCGTGGATGACTCAAATGGCGTCCGGGGATTGTTGGTCGACCAGGTCGCTGTTGGTGAGGCGTTGTATGACTCGTATTTGGCAACCCGCCATGAGGTTTACCTTGACCTTGCTCAGGAACTGATGCTGTTTGCCATGCGCACCTTGTGGAACAAACGAGTGAGTGCGTTTGTAGACCGCGTGGTTGCACCTGACGATGTCGGGTTGTTGCGCCAGACAATCACGCCATTCTCGGTCAATTGTCGAGCTGCTAGTTTGTTGGCTCGCCTGGGCCGCGCAACGGATAATTCAGATTTTGAAGCGCGTGCCCAGATGGTGCTGGCATCACAAGCGAAAGTGGCTCGGAACCATAGTGTTGACGCCGCAGTCTACGTGCTGGCGTGTCAAGAGGTCTGTTTTCCTGAGACGTCATGATAGACTGCCCCCGCCGGAGGTCGTTGTGTCAGTAGAAGGTTTATCCCGTTTGTCATTGATTTCAGCTTTGCAGACCATCGCAGCCCGACTGCGCATTGAGTCGGTCCGCTCTACATCTGAGGCGGGGAGTGGTCACCCATCCAGCTGCTGCTCAGCTGCGGATATTGTAGCCGCACTGTTTTTTGGCCATATGCGTTTTAATCCTTCTGAGCCCCAGTGCGATGACAATGATCGTTTCATCCTGTCGAAAGGACACGCGGCACCATTGTTGTATGCCGCGTGGGCTGAGGCGGGATTCGTTGACCGCAGCGATCTCATCAGATTGAGAGAGTTGGATTGTGATCTCGAGGGACACCCAACACCCCGGTTGCCCTTCGTTGACGTGGCCACTGGGTCTTTGGGGCAAGGTATTTGCGCGGCCATCGGCATTGCTCTGAATGCCCGTCGAATTGGGTCGGATTACCGGACCTATGTCATGGTCGGTGATGGTGAATCAGCCGAGGGGTCAGTCTGGGAGGCTGCCAAGGTTGCCGACTCCTTTGCTCTTGATAATTTATGTGGAATCACTGACGTGAATGCACTTGGACAGAGCCGGAGCACTCAGTGGGGTCATGACGTAGATGCCTACGCAGCGAGGTGGGGTGCGTTTGGTTGGCATACGATTGTGATCGACGGACATGACCTTGATGCGATCCTCAATGCGCTCGATGAAGCCAAGAATACAGGCGGTCGTCCCACGATGATTGTCGCGCGGACCCTCAAAGGCAAAGGAATCCCGTTGATGGAAGGCAAAGACGGTTGCCACGGGAAAGCGATACAAAAAGGTGCTGATCTCGATGCGACCATAGCCGCCTTAGAAACACAATTGGTTGCGGATGCTGTGTCGCCAGTAATTCCAAATCCACCCAGTCGATCGGTTCCAGCAACTAGCGCATCAACCGCGGCATTGTCGATTTCTAACTATTCTCTTGGAGACAGCGTTGCCACACGAGAAGCATATGGAACGGCGCTCGCTGAGCTTGGTCGCATTGATTCACGAGTTGTTGCGCTTGATGCGGACGTTGGAAATTCGACCTTCAGTGAAAAATTTGAACGCGTACATGCTGACCGGTTCTTTCAGACTCATATTGCAGAACAGGTGATGGTCGGAGCCGCGATGGGCTTGGCAAGCCGGGGGGCTGTTCCATTTCCTTCGACATTTGCCTGTTTTTTAACGCGTGCATCTGACTTTGTCAGGATGGCTGGAATCAGTCGCTCCAATATTAAATTTGCTGGCTCGCATGCTGGTGTCTCGATTGGTGAGGACGGGCCCTCTCAAATGGCCTTGGAAGATATAGCGATGATGCGGGCCGTGCCTAATTGCGCAGTCCTCTATCCGTGTGATGGAGTGAGTGCCGAAAGACTGGTCGAGTCGGCTGCACGTTACGATGGGATGGCCTACATTCGAACTAGTCGGCCCAAGACTCCAGTTATTTATCGCGAGACTGAAGCATTTCCAGTGGGTGGCTCAAAAGTTCTTCGGCAGAGTGACGCCGACGTGGCAACTGTCGTGGCTGCTGGCATTACGGTCTTTGAAGCGTTGGCTGCATATGACCAACTTCACGGCGAAGGTATTTCGATTCGAGTCATTGATGCCTATTCAGTCCAACCGGTTGACGCCGAGTCCTTGGTTACCGCCGGTCTCAAGACAGGAAGCAGGCTTATCACTGTCGAAGATCACTATCCAGTGGGTGGTCTTGGCGATGCCGTCAGTGAAGCTGTTGCCAGCCACGGGATTACGGTCACACGCTTGGCGGTTCGAGAAATCCCCAGAAGTGGAAAACCGACGGAATTGCTGGATCGTTACGGGATTTCTTCGTCAAACATCATCGTTGCGGTGCATCGACAGATTGCGGACGCAGCGGCAGGTTCCGCAGAAGTTACTGAGGCCGACTGATTCGTAAAGACCCTCACATTACGAGCGAATCACCATTTCCGTCGTCGAACCATTCCTGACTGGTCGCTTGAGTTACGACTTAACAGGTAGTGCTCCGCGGTCTTGAAGGGAGTCGATTACCTCAGCGTGGTCAGGAAACCGATCAGTTTCGTGTTTCGAAAACACGATGGTGCCGTCCGCAACGACATCAAAGACGCCGTTTCTGCCTTCGATGAGTTCTGGTTGAATATTAAACGTGTCTTTTATGGTCGCAGCCAAACTGGTTGCTTTTGGACCATATTTTCAACGGCCACAATAGGTAATTGAGATGTGCACGTTTAACCTCCCATGATTTGAATACGACAGTTATATCTGCACTCAAGCACCAGACATAAGAACTAATAATTTTGCTGTCCCGAATATCTTATTAATCTCGTCGATGTTTTTCTGCGCGTCTCACTTC
>CAZUZW010000036.1:9940-13640 GCA_964624855.1 uncultured Vicinamibacteraceae bacterium | reverse complement strand
TCTCACTTCGATCGGGTCACCGGGTCCACTGAAACCAGTGTCCTAGAAGTGACTTCTGCTGGCTGGAGAATCTCTTTTTCCTTAAAAGATTTGCCACTTTTCGAATCGCTTCAGACTGAGTCGGGTAGGGATGTATCGTGTTACCGATCAGGCTGAGGCCTTTACCAGCCTGCATGGCGACAGTGATTTCACTGATTAAACTGCCCGCATGACCGGCGACTATTGTTGCTCCGACAATTGTGTCAGTGCCTTCCCTTACGTGTACTCTGATAAATCCTTCGGATTCACCATCGAGTATGGCCCGGTCGACTTCAGTGAGCGGCAGGGTGAATGTTTCAACCTTGATGCCTTTAGCCGTTGCATCGGTTTCGTACATTCCGACATGAGCCACTTCTGGTTCGGTAAAAGTGCACCATGGAATGATCAGGGAGTGGGTATCAGCCTTACCTAAGCCAAATGGATGTGGGAACAATGCGTTTTGAATCACGATTTGCGCCATGGCGTCGGCGGTGTGAGTGAATTTGAAGGGGAAGCAGACATCCCCGGCCGCGTATATCCGACGATTAGAGGTTCGTAGCGAGGGGTCAACGGTGACACCGGTCGAGTCGAATTTAACTCCGGCCTTTTCGAGACCAAGGCCATCAATGTTGGGGGCGCGGCCTGCACCAACCAGAATGTCGTCGACCGTGAGCTCAAGCTCTGAGCCATCGTGGGATGTGTAATGGATTACTTTCTGATGGTCACGGTGTTGGACGGCATTAACTTTAATGCCTAAGGCAAACGTCACGCCATCCCGTTCCATCCGCTTGCGGACAATGTCAGCAGCGTCCGGGTCTTCTCGTGGCAGAATGTCATCGAGTTGCTCCAGCAGGGTGACTTGACTACCGAACCTCGCGAAAGCTTGAGCAAGTTCGCACCCAATCGGACCGCCGCCAATTATGGCCAAGCGTGTTGGCAGTGTGGTCAGGGAGAATACAGTTTCGTTGGTCAGGTAACCGACATCGTTCAGGCCAGGAATTGGCGGCGCAGCAGCCCGTGCTCCTGTACAGATGGCAGCGCGAGAAAATCGTAGCGTGCTGTCTTCAACTTGAATTGTCTCAGGATTAGTGAAGCGGCCGTGTCCAATGAAGACATCTACTCCTAGGTCCTTAAAGCGTTGCGCAGAGTCAACTCGACTCAGTTGAGCCCGCAGGCGCCGCATTCGCTCCATTACTTTGCCAAAATTCCCGGTGGTAACTCTTACGGGTGGGATACCAAACTCATCACCGCTTGAGGCGGTCGCCCAGACTCTGGCAGCGCGAACAATTCCCTTAGAAGGAACACAACCAACGTTTAGACAGTCGCCACCCATCAGGTGTCGTTCGATCAGTGCAACACGTGCTCCAAGACCTGCGGCAATTGCTGCGGTCACTAGTCCCGCGGTGCCCGCGCCAATTACCACGAGGTTGTAGCGCCCGGCCGGAGTCGGATTTGTCCACTCGGTTGGGTGAACATTGGCGACGAGTTGTCGATTGAACTCGTCGTTCGGTTCGACCAAGCTTTCTGCTGGAGACACTAGCGGGCGATTTCACCTTGCCGGAGTGGGCGCTGCCGTGTGCGTGGCTCATCAGGGTACAAGTTGGCGACAAACTGGTCGTACCCGTTAAAGATCGGCGTTTCGAACGGCTCTTCCGTATCAAGCCAAAACGAAATGTTCTGAGCCCACCGGGGGTGCGGAATATTGGGGTTAATGTTCGAGAGGAAGCCGTATTCGTGTGGTTGCACCTGCCAAAATGTGCGGGGCTCATTTCTCACAAACTCGATCTTAACGATGGACTTCGGATTCTTATAGCCGTACTTCCAAGGGACGATGATTCTGACAGGCGACCCGTGCTGCCTTAGTAGTGGTTCGCCATAGACCCCCGTAACAACCATCGCCAGCTCGTTCATTGCTTCGTCCAGTCGAAGCGCTTCCTGATAGGGCCATGGATACCATGGGGAGCTTGTAAGACCAGGCATTTCGGCGCCTACCGCGGCGGTCGTGAATTTCACATAACGAGCTTGGCCGTTGGGGTCAGCTCTTTCAATCAACTTGCTCAAAGGAAATCCTGACCACGGAACGTTCATTGCCCAACGCTCGACACACCGGAAGTGATAGATTCGCTCTTCGTGTTCGAAGTTGAAAAGATCATCAAGGTCAAGCGTCATCGGGTTGTTGCATTCACCAGAAACTTCAACGCTCCAAGGTTCGACCGTAAAGTCACCACAAAACTGCCACACGGGACCACCTCGTCCCGAGAGGAACTCGTAAAAATTGTTGTGAGAACCGGCTACTTCTCTAGCGACTAGGTCCTTCCGTTCAATGGCGGTCGGAATTTCATAGGCAGCGTTACGCATTGTGGGAAAAACATCCGGTCGTTGAAGGGGGACGTCTATGAGGGAGTCCTGAGGGCGCTGTGCTGCACCAGCCGAACTGCAAGTGGCCATTGGAGCGGCAAGAATGCCTAGGCCAAACGCTGACAGGAATTTCCGCCGGTTGAAGAAAATCTCAGGTGGAGTGATCCGCTGATATGGAACTTTGGCAGTGAATTTGTGACCCATCGTAGCCTCCGAGTAGCGATGAAAGCTTCACCGGCCGTGGTAGTCCGATCTTCCACGCTGTTCTGACTCATACAGACTATCACCAAAAGCCACGCTTGGCTTCGTTCTCACGGTACACTGGCGGAACTGGGTTGTTCTTCGATAGTCTTGTTGTGCCCCACGCTTATTCGAAGGGAAACATTTATGTTCGGAATACGTGCACCGTTCCAAAAGCTGAGTCTCCCGGATCCCGCTGACACATTACCCGGTCGGACGCAATCCATGGCGGTTCCGGCTGAACACTTTGTAAGGAAAACACCGCTAACACCGCCTTTTCCAGACGGAATCGGATGGGTTGTGTTCGGGATGGGTTGCTTCTGGGGGGCGGAGAGGATCTTCTGGGAGTTAGCAGGCGTTTATACCACGGCCGCTGGATATTCCGCGGGTAGTACCCCGAATCCGACCTACCAAGAGGTGTGTTCTGGTCAGACCGGGCACAATGAAGTGGTCCTCGTCGCATTTAATTCAAGCCAAGTGAGCTTTGACCGGTTACTTCTGGCGTTTTGGGAAAATCATGATCCGACACAGGGAATGCGTCAGGGCAACGATGTTGGCACGCAGTATCGGTCTGGTATTTATTGCCAAACAACAGCCCAGCAGCAAGCAGCTGAAGCCTCGCGTGAGGTGTATCAACGGGGGCTATCCGCTGCGGGCTACGGTCAGATTTCAACGGAGATCCAGCCAGCGGGTCAGTTCTACTATGCTGAGGATTACCACCAGCAGTACTTGGCTAAGAACCCAGGAGGCTACTGCGGGCTCGGGGGGACTGGCGTGTCGTGTGGCTAAAGTCGTTCGTCGTCCGAACAATCCCGTTTCAATCTATCAAGATATAGGGTCTATTTTGTACGCGGTCCTCGGCGTTGATTACCAGAATTCAGCAAGGTCTGACAGCGGTCATAATGCTCATGGCCTGTCGGTAAGTTCTTACAGTATGCCACGCGTCTTTTCTTAGCAGCAGCAGCATTTCGCTTGGCTGCACCCTCTTTGTCCCGGGAAGAATTCAGCCAGGTCTGGCAGCGGGCGTAGTGCTCATGGCCTGTCGGTAAGTTCTTGCAGTATGCCACGCGTCTTTTCTTAGCAG
>CAZUZW010000036.1:0-9840 GCA_964624855.1 uncultured Vicinamibacteraceae bacterium | reverse complement strand
CAGTATGCCACGCGTCTTTTCTTAGCAGCAGCAGTATTTCGCTTGGCTGCACCCTCTTTGTTCCGGGAAGAATTCAGCCAGGTCTGGCAGCGGGCGTAGTGTTCGTGGCCCTTCGGAAGATTTTTACAATATTGCACGCGTCGGTTCTCGTCGCCTCGCTGACCGGAGGATTGCGTCTCACGTCCATTATCTGACCGTCCATTGGTTAACCCAGAAGCCGACCGAAGGTTGGCCGAACTGGCGTCAGATGACGGCTCTACAGGCAAACCAACTTCTGTTAGCGCTGAGGGCGACGACGGTGAGTCATTGTTACAGGCGGCGGAAAAGATAGCGACGATACCAATACACGCGAACGCAAGCAACAAACGAGTTGACCCTGGGCGATGATGCATACAGACCTCTTTCTTGTTAGGTCGGGAGCTAGCGGAGTGTTTGCAGTTGGTTGTCGACCTTTAAAACTCCCTGAGTCATCCGAACAATCCGTTCCATTTCACGATATTCGATTTGCGTCTGAACATAACCAACCAAGACGACGCTGCTACGATTCACGATGATGTGATACGGAGGATTGCGCATGCTCATAGTTCGTTCAAAGTGTTGGTTCATAGCCAAATTTCGGCCGATGTTTCGCCGCAGGCGTTCGTCTCCGCTGGACGAGGACTGAACTTCTATCTCGTCGACATAGTCTTGAACGCCTCTAATTTTGGCAATTGTTTCGTACAACTCTCGCTTCTTATCTCTTAGAGGTGTGACGCTACCGTGCAAAGTCACCACGCCTTGATTTATTCGGCCGTCGACGTAATCCCAAATCGTAAAGTGTGGATACCGACTAATTGCTTTGCCTACTTCTTGCGCAAGTTCGGTGTCTTCCTCTTCTTCAGGAAGTTGCAATTCGCTCGCGACCGTCTCAATACCGTCAATTTCGAGTGCACGGCGGATTGCGTCATTCTTAGCTAGGAGGTGAGACACTCGCCCACTTAACGTAACTTCGCTTCCGATGACAGAGACGGTAACGCGTTCGTAGTCATCTCCCCGAAGGGCGTGTTCGACCTCCTGCTGGATTTTGTTGGATGCGTTCTGCTCGGCACCAACTGGCGTGACAGTCAGCCAGACCATTACGCCAACGAGGAATAACGGAACCAAAGATGACGATGTACGGGACGATTTCATCGCAACTCCTTTGTGAAGCGTTTGATCACTCTCTTTCTATCATAGACGCCAATCGCAGGCCATTTGTTTCGGTCAGTGTGCGACCAGCCGGATATTTATTTCTGAGCTAAACCAATGGCTTCGGCAGCAGGTGAGTCAGGCCATACTGGTGTCGTGATTGCTACGTAGTCTGCGTGAGCCAGCTGGTTCTGGAAGAATGCCGTCTGCGATGATAAAAAGACGAGCTTTAAAACGAGTCGTGCGACTAGATATGCTTGACCTACGGCAAAACCAAGACTGATCGATGAACCAAATGTGCCGGGGCTCGGCGCAACCAAAGCGTATAGAACGACGATGGCCAGAAAGAGACCGGAGTTTAAGAGATAGAGACCGAAGGTGCTTTTCGGATGTCGGCGAACAAACCTGAACGCCGCGAGCACCGCTCCAACCATACTGTGCCTGTCTTCGACAATAGCCCTGATTTTGGCGTAGTCGAAAACCAAATTGACGGGCAACAGCAACAACCCGAACACAACGTACAAAGCCATTTGGATCAGAAGTGCCGATCGCTCGACGGCTAAGTTCTCGGTTGCAGCAACATAGACGACGTCGAACAACCAGTGGTGAACTAGGCCAAACAATATCCAATATGCGATTCCTGCTAAGAGGCCTAAGCGTATAAAACGAAAAAAGAAAATTCCGCAGACAGCGAAAAATCCTGCACTGGCGGTTCGTCGCTGGCGGGCGAGGCGATCGATAATACCGCCGACCAGAAATATCCAAACTCCCAAATAAACACCGGCCGCGAGCACGATATCTGTCGCCGGGAGTCTGTTATCAATGAAATTACTCAGATTTGTCAATACCGCTGCAAAGCCAAGAATCCGTGGATTAAAGGTGCGTGTGATGCCACTCGATCGTGATTGAAATTCTTCCCACCATTCCCAGTTCACACTGCTGACAGCCGTGTCAGCTGCAACGCTCTTTCCAAGGTCGACGGCTATGGCGTCATAGATCACTATGCCAAGCGGGATGGTCGTCAACAGTGTGACCATATAGACACCCACTACCAAAGTTGGTGCCTTGGCTACCCGCCGAATCCCATCAAGCAGTGCGTTCGTCAAATGAAGAACCCGTATGTCAACAGAAGGTCTTGGAGCCAGACTAGCCACGTTAAGCTCCATTTCTTGGCGGCGGTCTCGCCCATCGGCGTGATGGTCTGGCTGTTATTAGTTGCTTGCGTATCGAGTAGAAGCACGCGGTCTGGGTCGACGAACGCGCGCGTAGCTCTTGCGTTACGCACATACGTGAAGGCTTTCCAGCGATCCGTCCCTTCCCAGGTTTCTCGAACCTCCGACCCGTCTTGGAATTCAGTGAGGACCTCTACTGGGAACGTGCCATCACCATAACGGCGTACGACCACGGTAGTCTCAAACATTTCTGTGTCAGACGTTTCTGAGAAAGACGGTTGATCCTCTCCAAAAAATCCACGGTGGTTGATTGGCCGACTGGTGAAGTCGTCGATGCCGTAGTCGAATGTGCTGGCCTCACCGTGGGCCTGGTCGAAGAACCAAGAGAGGTCCTGTTCACTGGCATCACTGATTGCTCGAAAAAAGTCAGCGGGTTTTGGATGAGCAAATCTCCACTCTTCGTAGAACGTCGACATCCCGCGTTGGAGAGTTGACCAACCCAAGTGTCGTTCGAGCGTGTGCAGCCAAAGCGCGGTCTTATCGTAAGTGATGCTGCCGGCCGTTCCTGGCCAATACTGAAACGTTGGTGTCGATTGGGTGTCTTGGCGGGCATCACGTCGGTAACCGGTCACCCGGTCGCCGTCGATTGTTCGAGACCAAGGAAGGTCCCTCAGTACCCAGGGAACAAAACCACCAAAAAATCTGACGGTTCGAAATTGAGGCTCGAATGATTCTTCAAGCACGCGAGCCGTGGCAAAGGTGGTGAGGCCTTCGTCAAGCCACGCATGCTCGAATTCGTTGTTGCCTACGACGCCGTACCAAAACTGATGTCCGGCTTCGTGAACGGTGACGGCTTCCGGTGTCGCGACGTCGTCAGGCGCCCACCATCGGGTGCCTCCAGTGAAGAATGTAGGGTATTCCATACCGCCTGACCCGCTTTGCCAGGCTGGGTCGACAACCGTGACGTGGCCGTATGGATAGGCTCCGAACCACTCACCGAAATACTTCAGTGTCGTGCGGGTTGCCTCGAAATAGCGCGAAGCCTGTGCAACGTGTTCGGGTTGGATTAAAAGTCGAATCGCGACATCTGGGAGGTCCGGGTGAGTAAATTCGTCCCAGAGGTCAATCAGATGAGGACTGGTCACCCAAGCAAAATCGTGTACATCTTCTTGGTGGTAGGTGTGCGTCGTGGTGCCATCAGCGTTTTCGTTTCTGTCCTGTTCTGCACCGGTTGCTCCGACGGCCCAGCCTTGGGGGACAGTGATCCGGACATCGTAGACACCGTAATCCGAGAAAAACTCGGTTGATGCATGGAACTGGTGACAATTCCACCCGGTGTCTTCAAGGACGCCAAGTTTTGGGAACCATTGGGCAATGAAGAAGTAATCAGCGATCGCACCAGTTCGCGCAAATGTTCTTGGAATTCGAGATGTCCATTCAATTTCTAGAGTTACTGTTTCTCCAGGTTTGACCTGGCTTGGCAGGTCAACAGCGAGCACTGTTTGGTCATCAAGATTTCCATCGTCTGGTGAGATGTAACGCACGTCTTGTGTGAGGTCCACGGGCCCCACTGGATTTTCGCTGAGCAGACGAACGGCAGTGATTTCGATCCAGCCCCAAGCATCTTCGGGGCTCCCATGGAGGCGATTCCCTCGACCCAACAAACGTTCGCGCATCCACGTTGACTGCGTGTTTTTCCAGGCGTTGTAGTAGAGGTGAAATTGCAATTCCTGGGTGGTGATGTTGGAAATATTTCGCCAGGTGACGGTTTCACGGCCGGTTAAGGTGCGACGGTCAGGGTCCAATCGGACGTCGATCGAGTAGTTTGCGTTGCGTGGCGATGGTGTCCCAATCACTTCGCCCGTCGGGGGCGATGCAGGTTGCGTGACGGTTAATGCCAGGCCTACGGCATCTGTCTTGGCAACTTGACCCGCTAGCCACCCGCTCAGGCACACAGTGGCGAGGCCAACGAAATAACGATGAAACCGTGATGATGGACGGCTGTCCATGTGTTCGAGGATTTTCAGTTTGCAGCAACGAGTCTTATTTGTAGTCTTCTCGCACCGGGTGGAAGACATCCAGAAACCGACATTGAGTGAGAGCACGACCCGAATGCACGGTCCCTGATGGGATTACAGCGACCTCACCGTTTGTCATGAGATGGCTTTGGTCGCCTATGGTCATCATGAACTCCCCAGTTACCAAGGTGGATACCTGTTCATGTTTGTGTGAGTGTTCCGGAAGCTCAGCACCAGATTCGATTTCCCACTGCATCACCGTTACGTTCTCCGTGTGAATGGCGCGGCCGGAGAATCCTGGGATGAACTCGCGAACTGGAAGTGCCTGAACTTCAAAGAAGGCCATGGGTTATTAGTGATTGGAGTCAGGGAAGACCTGTGCTTCCCTGACTCCCTCGTCTTGGATTGGACTTTAGTCGTCAAGTCCAAATGTATAAACGACGTTCCCTGCGGCGACGGTTATGTATTGCTTCCCGTCGACGGCAAAGGACATCGGTGCTGAGTGTACCCGTGAACCCAATTGAATGTGCCATAGTTCTCGACCACTGACTGCATCGAGGGCGTAGAAATATCCGTCCACGCCACCGCTAAACACTAGGTCTCCAGCCGTTGCTAGAACGCCGGCCGTGGCTCGAGGTTGTAGAAGGAATTCCCAGCGAAGATCTCCTGTCCTCGGATCAATGGCACGGATGGCGCTCTGATAGGCCTCTTGCGGGAGCACATTCTCTCCCCCGCCTCCAGTGAAGCGTTCGCCTTCGACGTAATCCTCATCGCGTTTGAAATATTTTTGCTCACCGTCGTAAGCATTGACGTAATAGAGTTCGGTTCTGGGGCTATACGCTGCTGACCACCAGTTGGTGCCACCGCCGATTGATGGTGCAACGACCACGCCTTCATAGGTCGGAGATGTACCTGGCACTCGGATTGGCCGCCCGTTTTCGTCCAGGCCTTCGGCCCAAGTTTGCCTCGCGTACGGTTTTCCGAGCAAAAACTCTCCGGTTTCCCGGTCGAGGGTGTAGTAAAAGGCGTTGCGATTGGCCCACATCATCACTTTACGCATTTCCCCATCAAACTCAAGGTCAGCCAAGATCGGAATCTGGATGGCATCCCAGTCGTGTACGTCGTGGGGTGTGAACTGAAAGTACCAATCGAGTTCACCCGAATCACCGTTGAGGGCTAAGACCGAATCTGAATACAAATTGTCGCCCATGCGGACATCGCCATTCCAGTCCGGACCTGGGTTGCCTGTGCCCCAATAGACGAGGTCGAGGTCTGGATCATAAGTCCCGGTGATCCAACTGGCTGCTCCACCAGTGCGCCATGAGTCGCCTGCCCACGTTCGGTTGTCGGGGTGGTCTGGACCAGGAATTGTGTCGGCGCGCCAGAGAAGCGCTCCATCTTGCGCGTCGTATGAGTCGATAAATCCTTTTATTCCAAACTCGCCGCCAGCGATTCCTGTGATCACTTGGTCTTTCACGATCAGCGGTGCAGCCGTCTTGCTATACCCTGACTGATAGTCGGCCACTACCGAGTCCCACACGAGATTACCGGTCCGTGCGTCGATACCGACGAGGTGGGCGTCAAGGGTGCTCATATAGAGCGTTTCTCCGAGAATGGCGACACCCCGGTTGTTGCGCCCGCAGCAGATTCTGAGGTCGTCTGGCAGTTCATGGTCATAGCGCCAGTAGGGTCGCCCCGTCGCCGCGTCGACCGCGACTAAGTTACTTGGAGCCTCAGTTATGAACATCACCCCGTCAACGACAAGCGGCGTGGTTTCAGCGCGATCAATTTCTGGAATTTGATAGGCCCACTTCAACTCCAGCCCACCAACGTTTCGATTGTGGATACTGTCAAGTCGACTGAACCGTTGGCTGTCCAGCGTGCCAGAGTACATTAGCCAGTTGTGGGGTTCGTCGGCTGCATTGACCAACCGTTCCCACGTCACTGGGGTTAACGAGGGGGTCGCGATATTGGGACTTGATTCTTGGCCAGCGACCAGTTGCACGGACGCGAATAGTGCGACAACAAACACAAACCGTTTCATTGGGAACTCTCCTTCCGCAGCGAGAAGAGATAAGCAACGAGGTCGTCGATCTCTCCTGCAGTCAGCGTCTCTTCGTAACTCGGCATGGTGCTATTTTCCATTCGATCATAGGAGCGGATATCGGTTTTTGAGAATGACCAAAGGCGTTCTTCTTGGTCCATCAACCGAATCGTAAATGTGTCCTCATCCATTCGTAAACCTTCAACGACCGTGCCGTCCGCTTGGGTGACTGTTACGGTCCACCACCGGGGTTCCACCTCATCTTCGGGGGACACAAGGTCGGCCATCAATTCCGCAGGTCTTCGCCGTTCTCCGACGCGGGACAGGTCAGGACCAAGTCTGTTGCCGTCAGCATTAATCATGTGGCAACTTGCGCAGTCACCTTTACCGGCGTAGACCTGACGCCCCGTAGTGGCGTTGCCTGGCAAGGAGACATCGGCGGGGTTCGTGCTCAGCGAGTCGATGTATGTGACGAGTTGCCAGACATTCTCATCAGGTGTACTCGGCGTGATCGGAATCATGGCGGTGCCATCCACACCGTCTCGTATCACGTCGAAGACACCGGATGGTGAACTGGCATTGGCAAATCGTCCGGTTGTCAGGTCAGGGGCTCCTGTTTCGTCGTTTCCACGTGCGTCTTGACCGTGGCACCGAGAGCACTGCCTCAAAAAGAGCCGCTCACCCATTCTGACATCGAACCGCGTGGTGTATGGGTTCTCCTCGGCTGCACCTGCGCGGTCCGTGACCTCGGGCTCTTGGGCCCAGAGGCCGGTAACCCCTACCGCACACATGGCAGTCGTCAGAAGGAGTGCCTTTGTCCAATCAAACCAACTGGTCCAGCGCATAACATGCTCCTTAATCAAGGTCCGGACGACCGAGTCGCGGACCGACTAAAATCAATGTTCGGCATTATATCGTCCGACGGGGCTTTCAGGTGCCCTTAATCCGCAGAAAGAGTTCTCTGGCTTTTCGGACGATTCCTCGTTCAAATCTTCCAATCGACCGATATCGTGAGGCCCGATTTCTCAAAAGGCGCTTCGGTTTGACGGCCGATAATTGATTGAGATGGTGAATAGCACGTTCCATCAGCAGCCGGGCGGCCGCGTCGACGTTGCGGTGGGCACCCCCTTTTGGTTCCGGCACAATGTCATCAATGATTCCAAGGTCTAAGAGGTCGTGGGCACGAAGTCGGAGTCCTGCAACCAATTCATCAGTTTTTGACGCATCGTGCAGCAGTATTGCCGCGGCACCCTCCGGGGCGATTACAGAGTAGATGGCGTTTTCCTGCATCAGGATCTTGTCTGCGAGACCTAGTGCTAATGCTCCACCGCTTCCGCCTTCACCAATGACGATGTTAATAATCGGCACCTCTAATTGCGCTAGTGCTGCGAGGTTTTCACCAATCGTTAGCGCAATGCCACGATGTTCCGCCGCTAAACCTGGAAAAGCGCCCGGTGTATCCACAAGGGTTATGACTGGCAGGGAACATTTCTCAGCGAGGCGCAAAAGACGTTTAGCCTTCCGATAACCTTCAGGCAGTGGCATCACTTGCCCGCTTTGGGCAATCAAAATAATCGGTCGGCCTTGGAGGTCTGCGATGCCGCCAATGATCGCTGGGTCGTCCCCGTAACATCGGTCGCCGTGCAGTTCAGAAAACGATGAAAACAACCGGTCGACATAATCACGCGCCCGAGGGCGCTCCGGTAATCGAGCGAGCGTGATGATCTCGGCGGCTTCCTTCGATGCCTTCGGTGTGGGCGCCAATTGGACAGGGGGCCACTGGGAGGCCCCGTCTGTCTTTAGTTGCGAGATGAGTACTGCTAATTTGTTTCGCAACTGGTGTCGCGGAACAACCATATCGATCATGCCGTGTTGAAGGAGTGTCTCAGCGCGACGTTCTTCCTTCGGGATTTTTTCAGCAATAGTGCCTTCGACAACTCGTGCGCCCACAAACCCGATCTGAGCGCCGGGTTCTCCGATAAGGATGTCTCCTAGTGACCCAAAACTAGCGAATGTCCCTCCGAAGCTTGGATTGGTCAGCACCGAGACGTAAGGAAGTTTTGCGGCGGCATGTTCTGAAACGGCAGTGGCCGTTTTGGCCATTTGCATCAGAGCCAGCATGCCTTCTTGGATGCGCGCCCCACCACTCGCCAAAATTGATACGACTGGAAGTTTCTTCTTGGTCGCAATTTGAAAAGCCCGCGCCACTTTTTCGCCGACGACTGAGCCCATCGTTCCACCCAAAAAGTCGAACGCCAGTGAAATCAACACGACGGGTCGACCATCCAGGCGAGCTTCGCCGGACAGTGCCGCTTCGTGTATACCCGTTCGCTGTTCAGCTTCCCTCAGTCGGTCTCGATACGGCGTTGGATTCTTGAACTTTAGTGGGTCGGTGGAGAAGAGCCCCTTGCCGATCTCTGAGAATGTATCGGGGTCAGAAAGGTGGTCGATCCATTCCTGCGCAGTCAATGGAGCATGCCAGCCACATGACGGGCACACATGTAGTTCCGACAGAAACTCCGCTTCCGTGTGTTCTTGTCGACACGAGTGACATGCCACGAGTGTGTTGTCGTTGGAAGTAGAAGGGGTTGATTCGCTCACGATTGACCTCTTGTTAATGTTCTGTCGATTAGATGCTGCCAAGGGTAACCGACAACAACAGACTTCGTATGAGCCGCAAGCCAAGAAGCAGAACCAGCGGCGAGAAATCGAGTCCCCCGGCACTTGGGAGAATTCGACGGAGTGGACCGAGCAGAGGCTCCGTCAGTCTTCGCAAGACACTGACAATCTGATGGTCTTGGGGAAGGTCAAACCACGAGACCATTACCGCCGCGAAGACCACAAACGAATACAAATCCAAGAGTGGGATAAGAATCACAGTTCCATTCTAGTGCAGCCTTTACTTTCTGTTCTTTGTTCAATCTCTGGTGCAGCGGTTGGCGTTGACTAGAGACTGAGCCGTGGCCAGAATCACCCATGCGAACGTTGCTGTTAATGCGCCACGCGCAGTCGAGTTTGAAGCACGACAAGCTATCAGACCACGACCGCCCACTAAATAAGCGTGGCATGGGCGATGCACCACGAATGGGGAGGTTGCTTCGGGAGAAACGCTTGTTCCCGGAGGTCATTATGAGTTCAACGGCTCTGCGGGCAAAAACGACGGCGGAAGAGATTGCGAGCAGTATTTCTTTTGAAGGCGTCGTGGAATTCGACCCCAATCTTTACCTCGCGGATCCAGACACCATTGTGGACGTTACGCGGCATGCCCATGTAGACGCCGGTCCAGTGTTGGTTATTGCCCACAACCCTGGATTGGAGGGGTTGATTGCGCAGGTGACCAAGCGAGACGAGCAACTACCGCCAGCCGGCATCGCTCACATTCGTTTGCCCATTGACAGGTGGCACGCTTTCCGGGTGTCCACCTGCGGCGACCTGGTAG
>CAZUZW010000035.1:0-26398 GCA_964624855.1 uncultured Vicinamibacteraceae bacterium | reverse complement strand
GCAGGGTGGCGCCACGATCGCGTCCAACGGCCTTGGCTTGTCTTTTACGTTTGCGCAAACGCTTCTAACAGTCATGGCAATACTCTTCGCCGGTACCACCATGGACGCCGGCGTGAGATTACAGCGGTACATCATTCAAGAATGGGGAACAATTTACAACATTCCCATTCTTAACAATGGTTATGTGGCGACCGGCGTGGCCGTAACTGCCTGCCTCATTCTGGCATTTGGAGCAACTCCGCCTGGCGCGCCAATCGGGACGGGTGGAATGGCAATCTGGCCGTTATTCGGAACGACCAATCAACTCTTAGCCGGCCTGACACTGTTGGTGATTAGCACGATTCTCGTAAAATTGGGCCGTCCGTCGCGCTACACACTGACCCCCATGATCTTTGTCACAACAATGGCACTTGCCAGCGCATTACTCCAAGTGCGGGATCTATTCGCAGCCGGACAGTACGTCCTCTTAACCATTGACGTCGCCATAATCATCTGTGCAATTTTCGTTATGCTTGAATCTGTATCGGCATTTCTGCGTGAAAGCCGTAAAGCTGCAGCCGGAACATCGGCCGGGTGAAATTTTCAGCTCATGGCATCTCGACAACACCGATCGTGGTGGAAGCACTTCCAACTGCTGCTCAGTGAGTTCTATCAAGCCCCCTATCGGGGTGCCATCGCACGTGCAAAGCGAGATGAAGACGACTTGTTTATGCTCTTTGTATTCGCCGAATTGATGGGGGTTCCCAACCCCGCGACCTATTACACACTTGAAATGCAGCCACTTCTACTCGAGCGTTTCCATGCTTGGCACAAGCGGATGGGGATGGAACATTCACCGCTTGACCATTTCCGGTGTTGTTAACATCGTCTTGTTTGCCCTCAAAGTGCCAGCACGCTTATAGATGAAGGTCGAGAGCTAATATTCATTGTCGTCGTGGCCGCCATCCTGAAAGACCTCTTCGAGCATCACCTCATCTTCGTCGGAGGAAAAGGAGGTGTTGGAAAGACGACCATAGCTTCAGCGATTGGTCTCGCCGCCGCAAAACAAGGCCACTCCTGTCTGCTGGTATCAACCGACCCTGCGCATTCACTAGGCGACATCTTTGACATGAAGATTGGTGAAAGTCAGACAAAATTAACAGAGAATCTTTGGGGTCTTGAAATCGATCCTGATGCTGAATCGACTCGCCATATCACATCTGTAAAAACTCAAATGAAACAACTGGTTCATCCGCGTCTATACGACGAAATCGATCGCCAACTTGATTTAGCAAGTTACTCACCAGGAGCCAGTGAAGCCGCACTTCTAGAACGCGTCGCTGACCTTATGGGTGATGGTGGCTCTGGATTTGATTTAGTGGTCTTTGACACGGCACCCAGTGGACACACTGTTCGTCTTCTCTCATTACCAGAAGTAATGGGCGCGTGGACCGACGGCCTACTGCGACATCGAGAACAGGCTTCGCGCTTAGACGCTGTCCTTAAGAATCTCGGCGGCAAGACTCGCCAAGGTGACGACCTGTCTCTAATCGAAAGCACACAGAAACATCCCACAGGTAGCACGGTTGGAACACTAGACGAGATTCTTCAGACGCGGCGACGCAAGTTTATCGTTGCCCGCGACAAATTACTCGACGCAACAACAACAGCATTTCTGCTTGTCGTGAACCCAGACAAACTCTCATTGCTTGAGAGTCAAAAAGTCGTGACCCTACTGGCGCGTTTCAAAATTATGGTTTCTGCCGTCGTTGTAAATCGTGTACTTCCTGATGATGTAGACGTCCAAGGAGCCTTCCTTCGCGCTCGACGCGAGCAAGAACAGACCTACCGTCGCAAAATCGACGCCGCGTTCTCACGATTTCCGCGTATTGTCGTGCCGCTGTTACAGCACGACGTCTGCGGAATAGACACGCTAGACACAATCGGTCAACGGATCATCGACGAATGGGTGGGACGATAAATGATGTCTCCTCTCGTCGTAGCTACTCTCGCATTAATCGCCCTAGCGATTGGCTACCGGTTCTACAGTCGACATCTGGCGATCCGCCTTTTCGGTCTCGACGCTAACCGGGCAACTCCCGCCCACACCCTTCGTGACGACGTGGACTACGTACCGACCAACCGTTTCATTCTGTTTGGTCATCAATACGCTTCGATCACCGGCTTGTCACCGATGCTAGGCCCAGCCATTGCAGTAATTTGGGGCTGGCTACCAGCAACACTCTGGATCGTGGTAGGAGCAATCTTTGTGGGCGCCGTTCAGGATTTCGGCGCGATGGTCGTGTCTCTACGCGCCCGAGGTCTATCGATCGGTGCTCTCACGGAGAACTTGGTTGGCCGTAGGGGAAAAACACTCTTTCATATCATCATCTTCTTTTTAATTGCGTTGGCAATGGGCGTGTTTGTTCACATCATCGCCACGCTATTCTCCCCTCAATTCTATCCAGAGTCAGTACTGCCGAGCAGTCTAATGATTGTGAGTGCCCTGGTCGTTGGATTAGGCCGATATCGGTACAAATGGGGGCTTCTGCCACTCACCGCAACCGCCCTCGTGATTTTAATTGGGCTCGTCGGCGCTGGAATTGAATATCCGGTCGTCGGCCCATCACTAGGTCAATGGAAATGGCTCCTCCTTGGATATGCTTTCATCGCCAGCGTTTTACCGGTATGGCTGCTCCTCCAACCTCGTGACTACATTAATAGCTTATTGTTGTACGTAGGCGTTGGTGCTATGTACCTGGGCTTTGCTCTTACGAATCCGTCATTCGCTGCTCCCGCAATTGACCTGCGACCAGAAGGCGCACCTGCAATGTTTCCCTTTGTCTTCATAGTCATCGCCTGTGGCGCAGCAAGCGGCTTTCACGCACTTGTTTCGTCAGGAACGTCGGCAAAACAACTCGACAAAGAGACTGATGCGCCATTCGTAGGTTACGGAGCCATGATTGGAGAATCTACCCTAGGATTGATGGCTGTCCTTGCCTGTACCGCTGGATTCGTTTCACGAGAGGACTGGCTCACTCGATATGTCAGTTGGCAATCTGCCGATAGCTTGGGCAACAACATCGGAGCCTTCATCGGCGGATCGTCACACTTTCTTAGAGCCCTGGGCTTCTCAGAATCTGTCGGCCAAACCTTCGTAGCTGTACTTGTCGTGTCCTTTGCGTTAACTTCGCTTGATTCCGCAACCCGTTTACTGCGTTACAACATTACCGAAATGGGCCATACGTTCAAATTGGGTCTTCTCGACAATCGCTTTATTGCTTCAGGCTTCGCTGTCCTCGCCATTTGGTTTTTCGCTTTTTTTGAGGTCGGCGGAGAATTTGCCGGCCTCATCCTTTGGCAACTTTTCGGAACAACCAACCAACTACTTGCTGGCTTGGCTTTACTCGCGATCACAATTTATCTGCTCCGTCGCGGCAAACCCCTCGCCTATACCATTCTTCCGATGGCCTTGATGTTGCTCTTAACTCTCTCGGCCATGACCAGCAACCTAATAGACTTCTGGACTGCCGGGCAATGGATGTTATTGATTACCGGAGGCTTGATATTGGCCTTAGCGTTGTGGTTAACCGTAGAATCTGGGATAGCAGTGCGTAACTACCAGCGAAATCCTTCAATTGAAAAACTTGAGATAGACCTCGGGGCTGCTACAATAATGGACAACAGATCGTCGGAGGAGAAAACGTGAATCCTTGGTTAGCTGTTGTAATTACGGGTGTGGTGGCCTTCGGCCTTCATATCCTTTTTGTCTTAGCTTTTCGGAATAAGCACTAAGAAATCCGGTCTCCTAACGAGACAGAGTTTTCACTATCTTGCAAGGTCACGAGCGCAACTGGCTCGACTGACTGACGAGACACTGGTGCCGGTAGTGATGAGGCCTGACGGTTACGTCTACAGCTTGTGGTGTGGTACCATCTCATAGCTGTTTTCCTTCATCGTCGTATCATTCAATGATCATCGGTATCCCTAAAGAAACGTTTCCCAACGAACGACGTGTGGCCCTCGTTCCGGCGGCAGTACCGTCACTGACAGAGGCTGGATTGGACGTCGTCGTAGAAGCAGGCGCCGGTCAATCAGCTGGCTTTCCTGATGGACTGTATCAAGAGCGTGGAGCCCGTATTTGTCAGGACCGCACAACTGTCTTCGCCGACGGGAACGTCATACTTCAGGTGCGCATGGCAGGTGCTGCGGGTGCCGCCGCCACGGCAGATTTGTCACTTGTCCGTCAAGAACAGGTAGTCATAGGGCTCTCAGAGCCTCTGGTTGGTGCCACCGCCGCAAAGGACCTTGCGGAGCGTGGCGTGGTTGCCTTCTCGATGGAACTGATGCCTCGGATTACACGCGCCCAAAGCATGGACGTTCTGTCGTCGATGGCCACGATCTCCGGCTATAAAGCGATTCTCCTTGCCGCAAGCCATCTCCCGCGGATGTTTCCTATGCTCATGACCGCGGCTGGAACGGTCACTCCTGCTCGAGTCTTTGTTGTTGGCGCGGGTGTCGCTGGCCTCCAAGCGATTGCGACTGCCCGCAGAAACGGTGCAAAGGTTCAGGCCTATGATGTCCGTCCTGCTGTCAAGGAGCAGGTGGAGAGCCTTGGTGCGTCATTTGTCGAATTGCCCCTTGAAACGAGTACCTCCGAAGACACGGGAGGGTACGCAAAGGCCCAAGACGATGCTTTTTATGAGCGGCAGCGCAAAATGATGGCGGAAGTAGTCGCCGCAAGCGATGTAGTTGTCACAACCGCTCTAATTCCTGGAAAGGCTGCCCCTCTCTTAGTGACAAGTGAGATGATCTCCGGAATGACACCCGGTAGTGTTGTGGTCGATCTTGCGGCTGAACGTGGCGGTAACTGTGAACCGACAGAAGCTGATCAAGTAGTGACCACCGGCGGTGTAACTATTCTTGGCCCAACGAATCTACCATCTACGGTGCCGTACCACGCGAGTCAGATGTACTCCAGTAACATCACAACTTTTCTCCTCCATCTCATTACCGATGGAAAACTTACAGTCGACTTGGACGACGAAATTACCCAGGGAACTCTAGTGTCACGAAACGGCCAAGTCATTAATCCTCGAGTCCAAGAGAGACTTGAACCGGACGCCTGACACCTTCATAGATAGCGCTGAGGAACTATGGACGTTTTTATTCCATTACTCACAATCTTCATGCTGGCAGTCTTCGTAGGATTCGAAATCATTACGAAGGTTCCACCGCTTCTGCATACTCCCTTAATGTCCGGAAGTAATGCAATCTCTGGAATCACAATAATCGGTGCGATGCTCTCTTCAGCGTCGCCCAACCGAGTGACAGTGATCCTCGGATTTGCAGCACTCGTGTTGGCCACCATCAACGTAGTGGGCGGATTTATGGTCACGAATCGGATGTTGAGCATGTTCCGAAAGAGGGACTAGGTGGAAAACACAGTCCTTATCGACCTCACCTACCTAGCAGCTTCCGTGCTGTTCATCCTCGGCATCCGGGGACTGACTCATCCTCGCACAGCGGTTCGAGGGAACCTACTAGGGGCCACCGGCATGCTCCTCGCTGTAGTGGCCACGCTTGCCGACAATCAGGTCTTCGGCAGTGGCACATTTGGACTCGGAGTAATACTGGCGGGCATCGTCCTCGGCGCGGCCATTGGTGCCACATTCGCCCTTAAGATCCAAATGACGGCCATGCCTGAGATGGTAGCCCTCTTGAACGCTTTCGGTGGAGGCGCCTCGGCCCTAGTAGCCGGTGCGGTGCTCGTGGGAACCGCACCAACAACCCAGTCACTCATCGCGACAGCGGCCTCTGGCATTATCGGCTCGGTAACCTTTACGGGAAGCCTCGTAGCGTTTGACAAATTACGAGGTTTACTCCTCCCTGATGCCCCGGTTACATTTCCAGGACAACAGCCGCTCAACGTACTCCTCGGATTGGTCGCACTCGGGTGCGGAGTCTGGATGGTAATCGACCCCAGCACGACGACTTCGTACGTCGCCATTATCGCGATTGGCTTACTGCTTGGAGTGTTACTCACCATCTCAATCGGTGGCGCTGATATGCCTGTCGCCATAGCTCTCCTGAACTCTTATTCTGGATTGGCTGCCGCGTCCACTGGGTTCGTCTTGAGCAATAACATCCTGATTATCACGGGATCACTGGTTGGCGCCTCCGGCATCATTCTTACCCGCATTATGTGTAAGGCGATGAATCGCTCCTTAGTGAATGTTCTTGTTGGAGCCATCGCCGCGACTGACGGCAAAAAGACCGATGCAGACTCGGTATATGAAGGCAGAGTAAAGAGCACCTCGGCTGAAGAAGTCGCGATGCTACTCGATACAGCCAAACGAGTGGTGATCGTGCCAGGGTATGGACTCGCAGTATCCCAAGCGCAGCACCAACTTCGCGATTTAGCAACCCTGCTTGAATCCCGCGGTGTCGAAATAGACTACGCAATCCATCCCGTCGCGGGTCGCATGCCTGGGCACATGAATGTCTTGCTCGCCGAAGCTGACGTCGACTATGACAAACTCAAAGAGATGGACACCATCAACCCAACGTTTGGCCAAACCGATGTCTCGATCGTGATCGGAGCCAACGACATCGTCAATCCTGACGCGCGAACAAATCCGGATAGTCCAATCAGTGGCATGCCAATTCTTGATGTTGATAAATCAACGAGTGTGATCGTCATCAAGCGCAGTCTGTCGCCAGGATTTGCCGGTATTCCTAACCCTCTGTTCGCTGCAGACAACACCTTAATGTTCTTTGGAGATGGCAAGAAAGCAGTACTTGATCTGACCACAGCGGTCAAAGAGAACGCTTAGGGCTCCTGGCACGTAGTTCTACTTGGCTGATCGCCTTCTTCCAGTGATAATCCCAGGCCTCAAGACACTCTGCCTGTGCCTCGCGTGAACGCACCAGGCCGAGATTCTCTAAGAGCTCACAGAACTCTTTGGTCGGAGGCAACTGGTTCGTTGTTTGTCGAGTCAACGAACTTAACAAGATGTAGTCTTCCTCGTAACTCTGCAGTGAAACAAGAGCCAACACAGCTCCTAGAACCTGCTGCTGACCGATCCAAGACGGCACTCCAGCATCGCGCACGAGATCTCGATACACCAAGCCATCTTCGACGACCCCCTGTTTAACCTTGTCCACAATGCACTCTTTGACACGCCTCACCACCCGCGGGTCGAAGAACACACCAAGGTTATCTGCGTAAGTTTGCTGTAATGACTCGACAAAGATCTTCTTGACGGGAGTGTCAAGGTCAACCATGTGAACATCCTCGTTTGACATACGCACTCGCCACCGTTCATGCTATGTTCGCACTCGAAAGGAAGGTCACATGAGTCGTTCGGCGACAGATATCACTCTTGGCGTAGTCTTCTGGGTGTTAGGGGGGTCGCTCTTCTTGGCACTTGCAGTATTTCCGAATCTTCTGATGACGTGGTTTTTCAACGGACCGGCTACACACACCATCGTTGTCCCCATCGTCGCCATGATCGTGCTCTTGATGTTGATGCTGCCTTTAGTATCTGAGTTCATTGACGACCACATGGAATGAACCTCGACCTGAACAGCTTCACTTGCCCAAGCCGGCGGAAGACAACGAACTGAGAATCACATCGATTCTGACGAGTTCGACCGCAGCAGCCTGACGCTCAATTTGCCTCATCGACACAAACGTTAAGGAATCCGCCTTAGCACTACGCGCCGCGGCTAACGCGACTCGTCGACGGCTTGAGTATCCTTGTTACGCGCGCCAGCCATAATACCGTGCATGCCAATATTGCCTTCGTGGCACGCATACTCGTACAAGGGCCCATCAGTCCGCCGCAAAGGCATCATCGCGGTCCACGGTTGCGTAAACGAATTCTCGTCTTCAACAGTGAATTCGTAAATAACCGTGTCACTATCCAATCGCCGAAAACGCTCAACCAGGCGCGTATCAGCCGTTGACCCACCTAAACTAGTTTCGCGAAGAAAATTTCTCGTTTCGACGACCAGTGTTGCTCCCTCCCAGTGACCTCGTGAGTCACCAGAATACTGCCTTAGTTGTCCATGCGGACGCCCATCGACCGGGATAATTCTAGCGTTATGAACCATCTCGTTAAGGATCACTACCTGCCCTGGAGTCTGCAAAATCTGCACATTATTGTTATACGCTCCAGCGACCATCGGGGGACCAGCGTTAAAGCCCATCAAACAACGGTCAGCCAAACTTCGGTCGTGATACGAATCTGCAAATCCATTTCGAAGGTTTAACCGTCGCACTCCAGCCCTCTCCCGGGCTGCGTCGGTAAACGGAACTCGACCGGTTGGAGGATCCACGATGAGAGATGTTCGCTTATCACTTGTGAGTTCAACACCACGTTCATACCAAAACTCGTTGTACGACAACACCCCACCCTCAGCCCTCGATTGATAACCGGCGCTCGGTGCGCCCGTTTCCGGATCGAACAAGTCTCGATTGAGCCGGCTTCGTTCCGATGCTTCGAAGGCTGCTGCTTCTTCCACCCCTAACGCCTCTTTCCCAGCTAACGCTTCTGGACGATTCAACGGTGTCAGCGTACGAAACGTAAAAATACCTTGAATGTCGGGGTCTCCATGTGGCGTGAGTGCCACAGGCCCATCTGAAACGGTGTCTTGAGCAACGGCAGGTTCTGACACCACGGCCACAAGCATTCCAAAAATCAACAACACCAATAAGAATCGATGAATCATCCCACAACCTCCACAGAGAACATGTATCCGAGAACCCCACCATCCTACCCTTGGAACGGAGCCTGATTCAACAGGCTCAGGCTTTTTAACACTTCCCTAGCAGGGGCCGCAATATCGAAACATCCACATATCACCAACCGCACAAAAGACTAACTCGTCATTAAGAGACACAGTTTCAACCAATACCAAGGTCTCTGGCTCTACGGTCAAGGATTCCAATAAAAACGGAGTCCACCCATCAAATGAACACCGCCCAACGTCGAAGGGACAAACTCACGCCTGGCCATCATCATCTTGGACAACAGATCCTCGACAGGGACAACCGCTCTTGTAATTCGCAGATCAACGCCCCACCCGACCCAGTCGCTAAAAAAGTGAGAAACCCCGCCTCCCAAATGGAAACCCCAACGGTTTCCATGAATTTCGTTGACCACCACCTTCATTATCCTTCTGTCTTGCGCTGCAGGAAGATCTATCTCGCCAACCAGTTTTTGTGTGACAGCAAAATAGGATGGTCCGCCATAAAACGAAATGTCTGTCCGCTCCCCAAACTGAAATACCGTCCGTAAGTTTACATAAACACTCTTTTCCGACCGGCTAAACGGCCGGTTGGCGTCAAATCGGAAGGGCGTCCTAGGCTGAAAAGAATTATGGATTTCAGCCGTCACCCTAGCTTCGTCCCCCACACTGGTAACACTAAATCCCCCACCTAGCCCGACCCGAACTTTACCGAAGTTTGTGAGGGTCACAGCACCTCCGGTATCAAACAACCGACCACTAGCGACAGAATAATCCGCACGAACCGCTGTTTGGAATAGTGGAACATCTAGTCGATGAGTAAATGTTTTGGAACCGAACTGAATGCCTCCGTTCACCGCAAACCATAACTCTTGTCCTGACGCAACTCCGGACAATAAAGGGAACGCTATGGCAGCGATACCAGCCACACGTAGACCGCCAAAAAGACGAGATACCGTTAATGAAGGCATAACAGGAATCAATCACTCGTCCGACCAGAGGACTGCGTCGTCGAGCGGAAATGACGTAAAAAGAAAACCTGGATTACTTCGATTCGGTTGCGCCAGACACATTCACCGCCTGCTCCTGCACGCGGGCACCATTTAACAGATTGGTCATTCCATAGTTACCCTCGTGGCAGGCATATTCGTACATACGCTCAGTATTCCTAATCATAGGCACCATAGCTGACCAAGGCTGCTGCCAAACAGTTGAGTCTTCTGCAGTGAACTCGTACAGCAATGTGTCCGCATCAACACGGGTAAACCGCTCAATCAAGTGAAGATCCCCTCGAGCTCCCCGAAAATTAGTCTGGTCGGTAAAGTTCGTCGTTTCAACCACCAGTGTGTCGCCGTCCCAGCGTCCCCGTGCGTCACCCTGCCATTGGCGGATATTCTGATGAACGTGTGGCCGGTCGTCCAGCGGAATCATGCGAACCTCATGAATCATCTCGTTCACAATTGCGACATAGCCTGCGGACTGAATAATCTGAAAATTGTTATTGTAGGCCCCGGACAATCGAGGCAAACTTCGAGTCAAACATCGTTCCCACAAACCGCGACTTTCTGGCCCATCGTATCCTCGAGATCGACGCTGGCGGTCCCGATCGGTACGATACGGAATCCTTCCATCAGCCGGGTCAACAATCAGTGATGTTCGAAGGTCAGCCGTCAGGGTTTTTCCGTAGTCCCACCAGAATTCGTTATACGCATTACTGACATCCCGAGCAGTACCGATATCCGACGCGCGGCGGTCCTTGTTTCGACGCGCCAAACCCTCTTGGCGATACGCCGATGCTTCTTCATCAGTAAAAAACTGCTGCCCCGCAAGTTCGGCAGGACGTTCTAACGGCGTCATCGTTCGATAGTCCCAAATACCTTGAAGATTAGGGTGCCCATCGGCCGTCAGCTGCGCATTCCCCGCCGGCGACGCTGTTCCCTGGGCAAAACCCACAATCGGCATACTGATCGCCAACGCCAACCCTAATAGAATGCAACGAGTCATAAGTGAGCCTCCTTCGTTCCGCCAAACCCCAGCAGTTATCTACCCTTCCACCCGGACACTCAAAGCCGGACGCATCAACATTATAGCTAGATCTCAATTACTGCTGACTTCCGGCCTTGAACACCCGTCTGACCCATTACACATTCGAATAAAAGGTATCCTAGGAAAGTCGTTCACATGACCCATGGCGATACGGTAGGTCATGTAGGCAAGGCACAGATCATGCATCGCCAGCCCCAGTCACGCTTCGTTTCTTGGCAACACCTAGTGCTCATACCGGTGACCTGTCTGTTCGGCTGTGGCGACTCGAATACACCCGAGTCAACACTATCGAATCAGACCATCCAAGAATCACTCCCTCGTTTCAGGGTAGACCCATTCTGGGGCAGTGAACTGCCAGACAACTGGATTCTCGGTGAGGTCGCCGGACTATCGGTCGACGACCAAGACCATGTATGGGTGGTTCACCGACCAAGAACTCTGGATGCAAGGCAGCGCGGCGAAGAAGGCATGTGCTGTATACCGGCCCCACCCGTAATCGAGTTTTCGGCCAGTGGTAGCGTACTTCGCTCATGGGGAGGACCTGGTGACGGCTTCGAGTGGCCCGAAAACGAGCACGGCATCCATGTGGACTACGAAGGTCATGTGTGGATCGGAGGAAATGGTCCGTCGGATGCGCACATTTTAAAATTCACCGCTGACGGTGAGTTTCTTCTCCAAATTGGACGGGCTGGCCAAGGCGTTGGAAGCAATGACGCAGAGAACCTTGGCCGACCAGCGGCGATCGAGGTCGACCCACATACGAGTGAGGTGTACGTAGCAGATGGATACCGCAACCGGCGTCTTATCGTGTTCGATGCTACGACCGGCCAATACAACCGGCACTGGGGTGCGTACGGAGAACAGCCAATCGACCTTGACCCGGGCCCATATACACCGGCCTCAGCACCAGCCCGTCAGTTCCGAACGCCAGTGCACGACGTTACTTTGGCGAACGACGGCCTCGTATACGTAGCAGATAGAACTAATAATCGCCTCCAGGTATTTCAAAGGGACGGCACATTTCAAACGGAAGCGTTTGTCCGTCCGGCAACCCTTGGCAGCGGTTCCGTTTCCGCACTCGTGCTATCCGATGATTCCGAACAACGTTGGCTTTTCATCGCTGACGGAACCAACAACGTCATTTGGATCGTTGAGCGTCAATCACTTGAAGTGCTGAGTCACTTTGGCCGGCTTGGCAAAAACGCCGGCCAGTTCTATCGCCTACACAATTTGGACATCGACTCGAAGGGAAATCTCTACACCACGGAAGTCAATGCTGGTCAGCGAGTGCAAAAATTCAGTCGACTATCTCAGCGACACAGGCCGCCACATACGCCGGGTAACTCTCTGCACAAGACTCGTAGGCTCCAAGATCCGTCGCTCGCGCGTCTTCTATCTTTCGGGATACCAGCGATGATCTCGAAAGTCGATTGAGAGCCCTTCTATCGCCGCCTGGAATGCTCGAATTGTAGCCGGCGTGTCTTGAATATCGACAGGGGGAGTTCCCTCAGGAGCCCCCAACCACGACGCATAACGTTGGTCGTAATGATAGAGATACACGATCTGTGGAGTGAACGTTTTAAGACACTCAGCCACAGCGATTGGTCGCATGCGATCAACTGGAAGATTCATCGGTAGAAATGCAACAGCAATATCGCTGAGCACTTGAATTTCAGGCACGCATTGGGTGACACCTGCCAAAAGAATACGCTGTCCTCCCAAAGTCACCAGATAGCCGTTGGCGTCACCCTTCGGATGAAAAGGACGTCCAGGCGTCAGATCATAGGCGGGGATTGCTTCTACCTCCACTCCTGCAAACACGCCGCTCTCACCATTCGCAAGCACTGTTCCCTCAGGCCACGCATCTTCCCCGGCTGAGGTAATCACCACAGGTGCGCCTGACTTTGCAAGAAACTCGATCGCATCAGGATCCAAATGATGCCCCGGACTATCCGTCACTAGAATAAGGTCCGCCGGTTTCAACGTGGATAAGTCGGCAGCACTCCACGGATCTACGTGAATTACCAAATCGTCGTGCTCAATCTGCACACTGGCGTGAATGACCGGAGTGATAACAATGTCGCCGCCAGACGTGGGAATACGGTCTGAACGCTGCGCGAACACGCCGTCCGCACAAATAACAAGCATCAGGCCCACGAGTGTTATTCGCATAAAACAGCCCCTATTCATAGTCAACAGTTCTCAGTGACGCCCGGGCAATCTCGTGATCATTTCGATAAATGATGTGGCCGTTTGCATACGCAGGATGAGACCAATTTACCAGTCGATCGAACGAACGCCTGCGACCATAGCCCGCACTCGACGTCGGCTCGAGCAATCGTGTGCGGCCAAGTTCAATATATCCCTCAGGAGTAAACTGAGCCATGATCAGTGTTCCCTCATCATTGTTCACAAAATAGCGGTCCCCATTTCGCACCATGAAGGCTGTGCCCCATCTGGACTGTGCCGCTAGTGCCGGACTCATCCACAGCCGTTCACCCGTTCGAGCAGACAATCCTCGTAATTCACCATAACTACCAACACCGTATACATATTCGCCAGAAACCACGGGTGTAGTGATCATCGCATGCAACCCCTCGGTTTCATCCGGCATTTCACTTCGACTTGCCCCCTTCCACAACAACGTCGCTGCGGGACGATCCTGACTCAGTCGCATCATCATTGACCCATAGTAAAACTGAGATACGAGCAGATAGTCGCCACTTTTCACCGGCGTTGCGACGGACACTCCCATGCCCACATCCCAAGCTTCTTCCCAATAGACTTCACCCGTTTCGGGATTAAGTGAAACCAGCGCCGCAGCGTGCCACACAATTAATTGCCTGACTCCACCAGCATCATAAATTACTGGCTGCCCGTAACCCATCTCGCCGACCACATCAACAGCACGCCACAATTCGTTCCCTGTCCATTTATCAAATGCAACCACTAATGCGCCAGGCTCTCCACCAACGACTGCAATCAATCGATCCCCATCAACTAATGGAGCACTGGCTACACCCCACGTCGGCACAAACGAATCGTACTCGGCTCGGTAATCCTTCTGCCACAAGATGGCACCAGTTTCAACATCAAGACAAATCAGCGCACCAGCTGCACCGGTCACGTAAACTCGATCACCATCCACAGTAGGTGTTGCTCGAGGACCAACTGCATAAGAACCCATTAACATCCTGTAAGTTGTATTCCATTCAGTTGCCCATAAGATCTCACCAGTCAATTCATCTAAGGCCAAGGCACGTTCCGTGCCATCCATAGTTCGAGAGTCCGGATCCTCTTCCCAATCCGTTACAAATACGCGTCCGTTGGAGACAGCCGGTCCAGAATACCCAGACTTAATTGGAGTCTTCCAAGAGACTTTCAACTCGGCAGGCAGCTCTTCTACGATTCCTGTTTCAGCCCATACCGCCAAACGGTCTTCACCGCGCCATTGCGGCCAGTCATCGGCATCTAACGTCGCAATCTGCGCAGAAAATCCCACAGCCAGCAAGAACGCGGTCACGCACAGACGTGATATTACTGACGACGGCGACTTCATCCCAATCCGGCTCATCAAGCTATCCATATTAATGACTCACCCTTTCGGCTACCATTCGTAGGCGCTGCCCTAAAAACTCTCCAACAAGAAAATCGAAAATGCTCGCCGCTCCGCTCTATCTGCCTCATACGGTGGCATCGGTTGCTGCGGAGCGGCTAAATACTCAGCTAATTCTTCAACCGTGTAATTAGTTCTGAGATTCCTCAAAACGACACGGTCCGCCGCCGCCTCATCAACTCTCGCATGACATACCATGCAGTCTTCGGCTACGAGAATAGCCTGACCAATAGCAAGTGCGTTTTCGCGCTCGTCCGGGCCTATCTCTGTTGGGTCATAACCCTGACTAGTTCTAGGAGTCGGCAAATTGAACGCTTGGTCGTCGTCAGTGTCAAATTTAATGCGATAAACGGCGCCTCCAAGATCGTCCGATACGTACACACTGCCATCTGAACTTTCAGCAACATCAGCCGGCCGGCCAACTACTTCACCATCGACTAGGAACCCAGTAAGAAAATCACGCTCTTCAATCGACCCGTCCGAAGCAAAATGAAGAGACACAACCTTATAGCCATCCTTTTCACGGCGATTCCAAGAACCATGCAACGCAACAGCAGCCGCGCCACGATAGTCGGGAGGATGCCAATCCTGGCGAAAGAACACCATGCCCAGTGGTGCATTATGCGGTTTAAATTCGTGCACCGGTGGAATCGCTGTTTCGATGACTGCCGACTGCACCTCGCCTAAATCAGGATCGGGCACATTTTGGCCATTAACAAAAGGCCACCCATAGAAACCGCCGGCTACCACTTCGTTGAGTTCACACGGTGGAAACTCATCTCCCAATAAGTCTCGACCGTTATCAGTTGCATAAAGAATTCCCGTTAAAGGTGACCAATCGAAGCCGCCACTATTTCTGAGTCCCGTCGCGAAGATGTCAACAAAGTCGCCATCCGACGTGTAGCGAAGAATAGTCCCCCGGCGTGAGTCCTCCTCGATACACACGTTACAACTCGAACCGACCGCCACATAAAGCAAACCATCAGGTCCAAACCGGATCGTTTTCTTCCAGTGATTTCCTCCCGGAGGCAACCCTTCGATGATTCGCGTGTACTCACCGATGATCGCACGAGTTTCGGCATCAAAGAGAACCCGTCCGACTCCGTCCTCCTCACCCACATAAAGATACCCATCACGAACAGCGAGTCCATTGGGTCTGGTCAGTCCTTCCAAGAGAACGACTTGACCATCGGTCGAACCATCAGCATCGTCGTCAACATAAAGCAACAAAACGCGTCCGTCTCGCGGAGTCGACACCAGAACATCGCCTCCCGACGTCACGGCCAATCCCCGCGCCTCAGTCACTCCTTGGGCAAACAGCGTTAGTCCGTAGCCTTCGGGAACCGTCAATCGTTCACCCATACGCCCGACTGTCATCGGCGGTGGGTCAAGCCACCGAGGCAAGGCTCCGGCCTGCTGTAACATGCTACGCCACGGCACATTGAGTGGCACTGTCAGCCACACAAACACAAATAACCCTACAAATAAAACGCCGACCGTCACTCCCAGTTTGACTAGTAATCTCATGGACAAAGGACTCTCTATGGATAGTACTCCCTCTTTACGTGTTCTGTGGCACACTATCGGCAATCGTTCCACGACTCATGTGGCAGCTGGGCGGATTTGGGTGGTCTGGCCGACTGGGTGGGTTGGGACCCACCACACCAAGCACACCCAAGATAGGAGGTGGTCTAGTGGGGAACTACAGTCAAAGTCTTGTCGAGGTGACGTCCTGTTAGAGATCTCCCGCGGCACTGTATGACGCAACAACGGGGAACCCCTAACGGGGAAACCCAACGTCACTGAAACGGACGAAGGGCTCCGATCCTACATGGTTCGGGGCCCTTCCATTTTTATCCAGCTTTCTCATACTGCACTACTGGATCTACACGTGCACAACATTGACGGACTAATTGTTCTTGCATTCATCGGCTACTCGATCACCGTCGGACTGAAACATCGACGGCAAGCATCACAAAATCTTGAGGAGTACTTTCTAGCCGGTCGAACGTTACCTGGTTGGAAAGCTGGCTTGAGTATGGCAGCCACCCAATTTGCGGCTGATACGCCGTTACTTGTTACCGGAATCATTGCCACAGCTGGCGTATTTGGCTTATGGCAACTCTGGATCTTCGCAGTCACATTTCTCTTTATGGGATTCGTCCTCGCTGGCGCTTGGCGTCGTGCGGGAATTGTCACGGACGCTGAGTTTACGGAAGTCCGGTATGGAGGGAGGCCTGCGGCTGCGCTTCGAGGCATCAAAGCCTTCTACCTCGGCACTCTCATTAACTGCACGGTACTGGCCTGGGTCTTATTCGCTGCAACAAAAATTGTCGAACCTTTTTTAGTCTGGAACCAGTGGCTTCCATCGGGTCTGTTGCAGCCTTTAGTTGAACTACTGGAAGTCATCGGTATACCTCTGACTGCAGAGACTCATCACGTGGAGGTCTGGGTCAAAAGTGCGAACAACCTTATTTCACTCACGCTACTTCTGACAGTTACTGGTTTGTACTCAGCTACCGGTGGTCTGCGTAGCGTTGCATCAACCGACATCGTCCAGATCGCCATCATGTTCGTGGGAACCCTCATCTTCACCGTCATCGTGGTCAATGAAGTCGGAGGCCTTGGCGTGATGAGCAGTCGGGTTTACGACACCTTTTCAGGCGGACAACCCGGGACCATCACAGCCGAAGAACTTCTCGCCTTTACTCCAGACTTGGGCAAGGACGTCACGGCAGTAGTCCTCTCACTTCTCGGTGTGCTCTGGTTAATTAACGCCTACTCAGACGGCACTAGCTACTTGGCCCAACGGTCTATGGCTTGCCGAAGCGACCGGGACGCGACCACGGCTGCAGTAATTCTTACGTTTGTTCAAATCCTCGCGAGGAGTCTGCTCTGGTTGCCGCTGGGAATCGGTCTCTTACTACTCTTTCCGCCTGCGCCTGGCCTCGCGCCCGACCTACTTCAGGCCGACCGTGAATCTACCTATGTTCGTGGCATGGCCGAACTGCTACCACCCGGACTGATGGGACTGATGTTAACCGGCATGCTGGCAGCCATAGCCTCCACCGTCGATACACACCTCAATTGGGGAAGTTCCTATTGGACCAACGATATCTACAAACGATTTATCTGTCAGAGCTGGCGAAAGACTGAGCCGACTGACCGCTCGCTCGTTTGGATCGCGCGCGGTTCAAACGTGCTCATCCTTGGAATCGCGCTTGGCATCATGACTCAACTCACATCCATTAATCAGGCTTGGCAGACCACTCTGCTCTTTGGTGCCGGTCTCGGTGTAGTTTTGGTCCTACGGTGGATTTGGTGGCGCGTCAATGCATGGGCTGAAATTGCCGCGATGCTCGTCTCTTCCGTCGCTGCCCCGGTGCTTATGGTCGTATACGACGATGACCAACAGGCTCTGCGTTTACTGACCGTAGCGACTGTAGCGACATTGGCCGCACTCCTTGCCATTTGGCTGAAGGGCCCAGAAAACAGCCAGTGCCTCAAGGCCTTCTACGCCCGCGTGCGTCCAGTCGGATATTGGGGACCCGTGCGTCGCTCTTTGAGCGCTACTGACGCTCCAAGCTCCAGACGGTTCTGGCGGGCGTTGGCAGCCACGGCAACGTGCGCATTGAGTGTGTTCTGTTTATTGGTGGGCGCCGGCACCTGGATCATCGGAAGTCCGGCACCGTTAGGCATGCCGTCGAGAGCGCTCTGGATCGGCATGCTGCTGCTAATCGGGCTCGTCCTTTGTCCTATCTGGTATCGTTTGGGTTATTTCGAGTCAAGAACCATTCGGACCTCAACATAGGGATCGCAACACCGAAATAGTCGTCCTGCCAATCGGAAACTAATCCAAATCACTCGCTGTACGATTCCGCACCCGCCCTCCAGCCGGGAAAAAATTGTTCGTAGCATCTTCAACGGCCGGGAAACTCAAACTGCCTGAACACGGCCAGCAAGGAAAACTACTTGCCTTAGAGGCCTCAGAGGGTATTATTGGTATGATTTTCAACGACGTGACTCAACTTTGGAGGGCTCGGGTGAAGATATCACTAATTTCTGTTTTATCTGTTACGGCAGCAGTCGTCTCATTATTGATTCCGACGGTTGCACTGGCGCAATCAGCCCCAGAGGGATGGACAGCGCCCCGCACGGCAGACGGACGACCTGATCTAGGAGGCGTCTGGGCAAACAACAATGCTACTCCTATTGAACGACCGGAGGCCTGGGAAGGCAAAGACGTTCTTGGCGATGAAGAGCTAGCCGCTGTTATGGCAGCCGCAGTAGAGGCGGGTGACCCTGGACAAGACGCACTCTTCGGAGACCAGCTTATTCTCGCGGCTATCGAGAAAACGAAAGCGACGTCATACGACCCAACCACCGGAAATTACAATCAGTTCTGGATTGCCGATCGGGTCTTCAACACCAATCGAACATCTCTGGTTGTGAATCCGTCGAATGGCCGTATTCCGAGCACGACAGCCTCGGCCGATGCCGCGATTGAACGTGCGACGCAGCGGCTAGTGGATCATCCAGCCGACTGGACCACTGACCGACCACTGAGCGAGCGGTGCATCACCTACGGTGCTCCGAATATCTTTGCGGGTTACAACAGTTACTTCCAGCTCATTCAGGGTGCTGACTATGTGTCTATCGTCCAAGAAATGATTCACGACGCTCGCATCATTCCGATTGACGGGCCTCCACATCTCGACAAGAAGATTGAACAACTTCACGGGGATCCCAGAGGACACTGGGACGGCGACACACTGGTCATTGAGACAACGAACTACAACGGCCAGAACGTGGTGTTGGCCGGCTTGTCATTTACGACCGCGTCAACGGATCTTACCGTCACTGAGCGAATCACCCGGGTGAGCCCTGAGATCCTCAACTATGAGGTCACATTCGACGATCCAGCCGTGTGGGAAGCACCGTGGACTGTCCTGATTCCACTACGCTACAGTCCAGAACCAATTTTTGAGTACGCATGCCATGAAGGTAACATCGGCATGGACGGAATCCTGGCCGGTCACCGTGCCCTTGAGCGCGAAGCCGCGATGACTGAAGCGGGTTCGCGGTAACATTTCATCAGCGAGCTTGGCCTCTCCGCGAAGCTCCCGAAATATGCAACGGGCGGCGGCAATTTGCCGTCGCCCGTTTTTATATTAGTAGCTCAAGGTCTACCGCACACGCCATTGCTTCATATTCCTGGTCGCCCAGATAAAAACGGCGGTTGTAGACGAAAACCTCCTGAATAACAACGGCCGACACCGTCTTGCTAGAAACGTATTCTGAGACCAACTGTAGATTGAAGCCCGCCTGTTTCGACGGATAAGACTTCCCCTTGAGGCACGTCCAAGTAGACGGTTCCTCGGCTAAATCGAAGCAAGCCGCCAACACCGATATGTCGTGAGAAATAGAAACCGAAATCTAGGCCAGCATTAAATCCGACCGTCGAATCAGAGACACTCTTCGCAGACACGCCCTTGAACTCAGCGGTGTCGTACGGGTAAGTCTCCTGGGTTTCAACTCCAATAATGATGTCTCGTTCCACAGCGAATGCGGTCGGTCCGGCAAACACAATTACCGACAATCTCTCTGTTAGTGGAATCAGCCACATTGCTTGCAGATGAAGACCTATTTCTGTCTTCGCTAGTCCCGCCCCGCTGCCAGAAACATCTCTTAGGCGGTCATAGTGAATGGGATGTGGAACACGAGCGGAGACATCTGCAGAAATGCCCTTACCTGAGAAGGAGCCTCCTCTAAACGCCGACACTCCACCGCCAACGCCGAAGTTCTTCCAGACTCGCATGCCAATACTAAGATCGACGCCGGATAACTGTCCCCCTTCATAGTCGGCAGTCAGAGTTCCCTCCTCCACGTTGACTGTAAAAGGAAGACTGGCCGAAAATGCTGTAGCTGTCTGCACGCCTAAATTAACCGAGATTACACCCGCCGAAACAGGACCATCCTGAGCCACCGCAGGCCGAACCGCACCGATAAGAAGTAGGGCCAGACATAAAACCCCACCACGCCAATTCGTATCAGTCATCGCACGCTTTTAGAGCCCCACTGCGTCCAACGCATCAAATACCGCGTTTCCCGCTGGACTGCTTCGCCCAAATAAGTCCATCACAGCCTGTTTCATCACATTCGCCATGTCAGGGAACAGAAGCGCGCCCGGCATTAATTCCGTCACCGCTCGAAAAAACACCCGCTCAATCTGACCACGGTTCATATACCCAACGCCACGTACATCTTTTCCGGAAGTCCGGTTACGACCACCTTCGACCGCAAGATAGAAAACATGACTGAGAAGGGTCGAATTCCAGTGAACACCTCCACCATCAGCGCTTCGTACGAGAAATAACTCATCGTCAACAAGTACAACAGGAGCAATCGCCAAATACCCCCCTCCCATTCTGACCAGTGCAAATCTCAACAAACGACTGAAGTGATCGGGATATCCTATTGCCCCGGCCGGATCAATCCTTAATGAGGCCGGATCATCTAACGACCGAGTGGGACCCAGGCGGTTGCCGGACAGTCGCCCTAATTCTGGAACGTCTTCACCCAGATAGTAATCGGCGGTTAATGGCCCGTCGCCCGTAGGGTGAAAGAAGTGCTCTGTTGCGGTCCCAAACACGTCAGACACTGCTTCACCGATCGCACCGCCATGATTCGACACCAACACAAAACGGCCACCCGAACATACAAACGACCTCCCAATTCCATCTGATGACCGCAAAACTAGGTTTTCGCATTGAATCGGATCTCCATCAACCCGAATGACACTTGGCCCGAGAGTTTCCTCATATGTCGAAACCAAGCCATCACCGTTTCTCCGTCTAACGCCAAATTCGGTAACGCCATGCATCAATTCGTGGGCAACAATATCCAAGGTAGTGATCGGAGTCCCTTGAGACGTGGTTCCAAAAATTGCCAAACCCTGCCCGTCGGGCCCGAAGGGAGGTGGAACAAAAAACGCATTATTCCTTGCGAACGCTGACGAGGAGCGAACGCCATACAGTTTTGAGTTCCGTCCACTGAGACCAGACCACGAGTGTCGCTTAAATAGATAATCATATGTCCACCCCATATGAACATGGGTGTCTACAATGCCTCGCCTAGTCCAATTGTTGTCACGATTAGTCGCAATATCGCCTGGAAGCACGGTTCCGCCTGCAAGACGGTTCAAGTCCTCGTCGCTCTTCAATGGTCCGAAGGTCACGATGTCACTGGGACGCAACTGGTCACGAGCTTCGTATCTCGTTGAAGATTTCGTGGCACTGACCTTCTTTGAATCACCATGTACTCCCAGACCGAACCCGACCGCACTTTGCCGATATTTTTCATCGACTTTCATCACCACGTGGCCATCATGGGCATCCACAAAATAGCTGACCGCATCGTCGCCAGTTACCAGATAGGCCAACGAGTAGGAACCGTCCAACCGACGAACAATTCTCAATGGCTGGTTCGGCTGACGCGGCGCCAAGCTGACGCCCTCGTCCTGTAGGGCAACTAGGTCGCTCACCGACAATACTGGATTCGCGTCGACCTCAATCCCAGTGTGAATCGATCCAAAAATGGAAACGGTTTCACCGCGCTCTGTTTGGCGAACGATATGCGCGCCGTAGACTGGAATACTTCGAACCGTCTGAACGAACCCTTCATGTTTACGTCCAGGAAGCTGAGTGTCAGCGTGGCTGGCTTCAAGTACAAGGTCACCCGCGATAATCATGTCCTCAATGAGTGCGTCTACTTTCCTAAGTTCTGATGCGTCAGACCAAGCTCCCACCGATACCCTCGTAACTTCTGATATTGGTTCACGCTCTACCGCTGGCAATGACGATTGCCAGGTCAACACAGCCACAAAAGTCAGTATCGGCCCTACAACAGCCCGCATCGCCATTAACCGCTGATAGATCCGTTCACGACACGTCACCATCCGACCTAACTCCACCGAAGATATCGTCCCATAACAGTCAATTAGAGTCGCTCGCCTCTGTCGGGACAATGCGTGAGAGCAGATACACCATTGCCACACCCATAAAAGTTATGAGCGGCCCCTCAGTCAGAGTCCATGAGACCGGCATATCTGCCCACACATCGATAACCGTCATCACCACCCCAAACCCGATCGACACCCAGGCTACGTAGAACAATAGGGAATGATAATGACGAATATTCGATGACAGCACCCAGAACAGCCCTCCTGTCAATGCGTAGAACGCTGACAGTGAACGAGTCAGATACCATGTAATTGGAACGTCCGGAAGCTGTCCCAATCCGAGCCACGCATGAATACCACGCATCCATGACTCCGGAGCAAACACGAACACAAGTGCGAGCAGTTCAAAAGTTCCAGCGATACGAAGAAACAACTGCAGTAGGCGCTGATGCGTCATGTGGACACTTCGATTTCCATACAGTGGAACACTTTTCCCTTTGTTACAGCTTAAGGACTGAGTGGTGCCAGCGGAAACACAAAAACTATCGAGAATGACCAAGGATTGTCGTCAGTCAAAAACCGCTCACCATTAACGACATCACCGAGTCTCGGCAAACCCGTTGCGACGTAGTCTAAAGACCCTTCAATCTCGACATTTCTCCACCAGTTATCCTCCGGCAACCACTGAAACGCTAAAAATGCCGTGTCCCACTCCAGATTCAACTTGTGAGTGTAACTACTAGAATCACCCGGGCGCTCTGCAGCACTGAATTTGTCCACAATGTCGAAATGGGAATCGATCCATCCACCAGTTTGTTCCGGTTCGACTAAACTCAGATTGAGTTCTAACTCGAACTCTATTTCGTTCCCACGAAACGTCGCTTGTCCTGCCTCGAGTGCAGTCTGCCCAGTAAATGGATTTCTATCAATTGTTCCAGTTGGGATAAAGATCGTCTCCACTGTAAAACCAACCCGAGGGATTTCCGTTGGTATACCGACCGCGAGGATTAACTCAAATGTCGCTTCCGTCACACTACTCAGGATGGTGCCGTCCGCCAGATTCTCAATTTCCGGCCGTCCGAATATCGGTTCAAAGGTTACCGTCGGTTCAATTTTGAGAGATGGGGCGCAGAGAAATGAACACTTGATATCCGTCTCCTGCGCAGAAACCGCCGTCACAAAGAGTACGCTAATCACGAGGGTGAAAATCGCTCGAGCCTTCATTCCCAATCTATCGCCTCCAGACGAATCCAAACACCGCACAAGTAACCAGTGTTAGGATGAATCGTATGTTCACTCGCGTCACTCCCACTGCCCTCGCCAAGCTTACGTTCGTTGTGGTCTGTGCAGCGGGCTGCTCGCCGGAACCAGTTTTGCCCAAACAAAACAGCTCCTCTGAGAGTTTTGTAGGGTCACCAGCATGCCAAAACTGTCACCTTGATATCTACGAACGGTGGCAAGACACATTAATGGCAAATGTACTTCAAGACCCTCGTGAACACCCAGCAGCAATTCTCGCTGATTTCAATCGAGACGATCCACTCGTCACATTTAACAAGGAAGATGTGACATTTACTTATGGCAGTAAATGGAAACAGCGCTACTTCAAGCGCGTCGGCAGCGACCTGTTCGTCTTGCCGGCACAATGGGACGTCCGACAACGGGAATGGCGACGTTATCATCCACAGCCAGGCGGAGATTGGTGGGCGGACTATTACCCGTTGGACCCCATGCAACGCCCAACGGGCCCCCTTTGCGACGGCTGCCACTCGGTCAACTACGACATCGAAACCAAAACCCCGACCGAGTGGAACGTAGGGTGTGAAGCATGCCACGGACCTGGAGAGGCGCACGTTCAAAACGCCGTCACTGGCAATATTGTCAACCCTTCACGATTGCATCCAATGACGGCAACGGATGTATGCATTCAATGTCATTCACAAGGTCAACCGCACACGAATCCGATCGGCGGCTTCTATTTTGACTGGCCCGTCGGCTATCGCCCTGGCCTTCGTCTCAGTGACTACTGGGCACTGGACGAATCACACCTCGGCGAAGAGACGTTCACCCACTGGCCCGATGGCTCGGCACACAAAAATCGAATGCAAGGAAATGACTACATTCAAAGTCAGATGTATGTGAAGGGAGTGTCGTGTTCAGGTTGCCATGACGCTCACGGCACAGAATTCGAGGCTGACCTCATCATGCCCGCTACTGACTTGTGTCTCACATGTCATCAACCTCAGCTCCAGCCAGGACCAGCAGAGTCTGTCACGGACCATACTCGACATGCCATAGATTCGGAAGGCAGCCAATGTGTCGCCTGTCACATGCCTGAGATTGCAAGGACGGTGGGTACAACAAACGTTCGAAGCCATACTTTTAAATTCATATCCCCAGCACTGACCGAACAACACGGCATTCCAAATCCGTGTACTACCTGCCATAGTGAGGAAACCAATGCGTGGGCACTCAACGAATTGCGACAGTGGGAACACGTGTCGCCTTGGCGGGTCGCACCATGATCGACATTGCCTCGAGCTGGCTCCTGCCGGAATGGGCACCGAACGCCCATCCTCCCCTCGTGCATTTTCCGATTGCATTATTGACCGCCGGTGTTCTCTTCGACGGGCTTGGCTTTGCACTGCGCCAGCAAATCGCATGGAGGCATGGCGCAACTGCACTGTATGTCATCGGCACCATACTGATGGGAGCGACCTACGTTACGGGTCAAGAAGCCGCTGCGACAGTCTTTACCCCAGGCCTAGCCCATGGGCTGGTCAATGAACACTGGACATGGGCGACGTGGACGTTGGCCTATTTCGTCATCCTCACACTTGGACGACTCGCGATACACATCCGTTCCAGTTCGACCAACCCTTCCAAACCCACGGGCGATTATCCAACTCGGAAATTTTCGTGGCCCCCTTTGACAATCCGAATTGCATTCCTGCTAGCGGGAATTGCCGGGATATGGCTCGTCATGGAAACCGCTGACCGTGGTGGACAACTCGTCTACGAGTATGGCGTAGGAGTCATCGGAACCCCATAAGTCGACACCATGTACTACATCTCACTATCCAAATTAGGCTCGACAGAGCCCCCTTAATGCCCCGACTGAATGAGTGCACCTAGGGGCAAAGCAGCTGCCGATATAGCTGACTTGTTTTCAGCAACAACATGCCTTGCGACACCAAAATAAAGTCAAAGTTGAAATAACCTGCGCATCACGATAGTCTGCGGTTTAGGGACAGTGAGACTTTTAGTTTACAGCGTCCCAAGAAACTTGGAGCAGCTACTTAACGACATGAATCCACTGTAAAAGGGGAAATCGATGCGTAGGAGAACACAGGTGATATCCGTAACGTTGTCGACGGTCGTGCTCGTTCTGTTTTCGGGATTGAACGCCTGGTCCCAAGGTATCTTCCGAGCAGACTTAACTGATGAGTGGGACAACCCCATTTCCGGCGCACAAGTGACCATGACAGCTGCGGCCACAGGAATCGTACAAGAAACGACCTCGGCCGACGACGGAGGCTTCCAATTTATGCAGTTAGCGGCTGGCGAATGGGAAATCGAAGTTTCTGCCAACGGTTATGTAGGAATCTTGTCCGGGGTAACCATCCGACGACTAAGCGAGAACCGCCGGCTAAACATTGAACTAGTAGCCGCCCCACCTGGTGGCCTATTTCGAGACGGTCTAGCGTTTGAAGCAGAGGGTGGCATCCCGAGTATTGAGTTCAACGGCGATGGCGTCTTCGAATTCGAAGACGCGGAGGGTGAAGGAGAGGGGACCTACGGTATCGTCGACCTGAGTGCTGTCCTCACCGTTCGTGACTACGACGGCCCCGATGACAAATACTCCATATCCCAGCCAGTTATCGTGACATTTCCCTCAGACCAATTCATGAGCCTCACGTGGGATGACCAAGTACTCACGCAACAGTAAGATGTAGGACAGTGAGAGAACACTCGAACGCTGCTGCTCCGCGCATCACGCCTCTTCGGCGACTGGCCACATGTAGAGGTCCTCTCCCTACCCT
>CAZUZW010000034.1:0-26794 GCA_964624855.1 uncultured Vicinamibacteraceae bacterium | reverse complement strand
CACCCAGTCGAAGCCAAGCAAGGAGGGCTCAACATCCCATTTTTTGTAACCCGCCAGACGGTGATGTTTCTGCTCTTGAGTGTAATCAGCCTACGATACGTCTACCGGTCGCTTCGGCCAGATGTGGGGATGTTGCATGAATCAGCGGAACGGAAAGCCGTTGGCCTCTCACGACGCCTGATTGACGGATGGCGAGGTCTAAACGATGAACGAGAACTGAATCAACGGTCCCAGGACCGGCTCGCCCCATGTGTGTTAATCGCTTACGGTTGGGTCCTTTCACTAGTTGCTATCGATTTCGTCGTCGCCCTTGACCCCCATTGGTTCTCAACGCTTGCTGGGGCCTATTACTTTACCGGGAATGTATTCATCGGCATCGCATTTCTAGTCGTCGTCACCATCTTCAGTCGCGCTCGACTGCAGCTGCAACAGTACATCGGTGACCGTCAACTGTATGACCTCGGCAAACTACTCTTTGGGTTTTGTATCTTGTGGGCCTACATGTTGTGGTCACAGTATTTGGTTATTTGGTACGGTGACTTGCCCGAAGAAACGGAATTCATCGCGCATCGGATGTACGGGGCATGGGCACCCTTGACATGGGCCACATTAGTCTTGGCATTTCTTATCCCGTTCTTACTCTTGCTCAGTCGGAACATCAAGACACATGTTCGTGGCTTGACAACGATAGCCCTCTTGGCCCTAGTTGGAATGTGGCTGGAACGTTTTGTCCTTGTGGCACCCTCTCTGTGGCATGACAGTGGAATCCCACTTGGCCTGACCGAACTTCTGATTTCGGCCGGTGTCCTGAGCCTGTTTCTATGGTGCTATAGCACGTTCCTGCAAATATTTCCCGTGCTTCCTGTCTCAGACCCCCACCTCGAACCGGTCAATTAGCAGACCAGACTCAATCTCACGCTACCCGGTACCAACGTTGATTGATACCTGTAGTCGTGGGTGAACCAGCTATAATCTCGTACGGCAGAACCTAATCTCAGCAGCGAAGGTATTCATGTCGGTTCGACCCCACGAAATCATCACAACACCTGACACTGGCGCATCGCGGTTCTCAAAAGAAGGGTTGATAAGGAGACGCTTCAACCGGCGCCTTCGTCTCCTAGAAATTCCGGACGACCTAACAGGGTGGAACGTGTTAGATATCGGTGCGTGGCACGGTTACTTCTCGTTTGAGTGTGAGCGGCGCGGCGCCGACCGCGTGTTGGCAGTCGACCATTACTCATGGAACCGGTACGGTATGAAGGAATTTCTGGCTGCAAAAGCACGCCTCAACTCACGTGTCGAACATCGCACCATCGATGTTCACGAACTGAATGCCGAAGATGTTGGTCAGTTCGACCTCGTCCTCATGCTCGGCGTGTTTTATCACTTACGTAACCCGCTGTCTGCACTTGAACGAATTAGGCAGGTCACCCGGCGGCTTCTGATCTGTGAAACCCATGTGCTCCTCCCATTTGTACATGAACGATACCCACTAGTGCCATTCTTTCCTGGCGATGAGCACGCCGAAGAAAAACCGTACGAACTATGCGCCATGCCAACAATCGCGGGCTTACAACAAATGCTGCGCGCAGCTGGTTATAACAACACCGAACTCGTATACACACCGTCGTTTAAATATTTGAAAAAGCTAGTCGCACTCGTCACAAACCGCCCGCAGTCAGGACGTGGGATCGTCCACGCTCATGTCGAGTCGCAGTGACACTGCAGGTAAGAAGGAGGAAAAACCGATGAAGATAGCAGTAATTGGCCTTGGCACCATGGGAACACCAATGGCGGAAAACCTTCTCAAAGCCGGATTTGAAGTTACGGTCCACAACCGAACGCGTACTCGAGAGGAACCGCTTGAAGCGCTCGGGGCAGCCCGTGGAGATACTCCCGCGGTGGCGGCCACAGACGCCGACATCGTCCTGTCTTGTGTTTCCGATACAAAAGACGTGGAGCGAGTTTTGCTCGACGACAAGATTGGCGCGATTAATGGACTGACAGAAGGTAGCCTCGTGATCGACTGCTCATCCATCTCACCCGGAGGAACGCGGTCGATTGCGGAACGTTTCCGTACAAACGGTATCGGTTATGTCGATGCCCCGGTCTCGGGCGGGTCGGCTGGCGCAATCCACGGCACCTTAACAATCATGTGTGGTGGGTCAGAAGAAGACTATGACCGCGCCTATCCCGTTCTACAAGTCATTGGGAGCAAAGTCACTCGCATCGGTCCAGTCGGATGTGGCCAGATCGCCAAAGTAGCCAACCAAGTCGTGATCACGGGCACGTTTATGGCCCTCGGTGAAGCATTGACGCTGGCCTATCGCGCCGGCGCTGACCCTGAAAAGGTCGTTGAAGCAATCGGCGGTGGCGTCGCCGGGTCATGGATTCTGAATAACCGGTCTGAAAAAATGCTTGCGGACGACTATCCCCTTGGATTTCGACTGCGGCTCCACCGGAAGGATTTGGGGATTGCTCTCGACACAGCTCGAGAGTTCAAGGTGCCGGTACCAATCGCCAGCTTGGTGGCAACAATCGAAGACGCACTCATCGCGCAGGGCTACGGAGATGAAGACATGTCCAACCTCGCGAGATTTGTTCGTCATGGTGCCGGCTTCCCCGATGGTCCGATGAAAGCGTAGCAACGACCATGAACAAGGTTTATCCCAATTCGGTGGCGGCTCTAGTTGACTTATTACGCACTGGCATGTCACTCATGGTTGGGGTGTTTGGTCTTTGCGGCGTACCACAAAGCCTGATTCGAGCAGTTAAGAACTCCGGCGTAAGCGGCTTAACGTGCATCAGCAACAACGCCGGCGTCGACGGTGACGGGCTTGGCGTACTCTTGGAGACGCGCCAGATTCATAAAATGATCGCGAGTTATGTCGGTGAAAACAAGACCTTCGAAGGTCAATACCTCGACGGGAGTCTGGAAGTGGAACTCAACCCACAAGGTACGATGGCCGAGCGAATGCGCGCCGGGGGAGCAGGAATTGCTGCCTTCTATACGCCAACAGGGTACGGTACTCCCCTTACAGACGGAAAGGAAACCCGCCAGTTACACGGTCGAAGGCACGAGCTTGAGACAGCGCTCCGGGCTGATGTTGCACTCGTCCGAGCTTGGAAGGCTGACACGCAAGGCAATCTCGTCTACCGGATGACCGCGAGAAACTTCAATCCGCAAATGGCGGAAGCCGGTCGGATCACGGTCGCTGAAGTTGAAGAAGTCGTGCCGGCCGGATTGCTTGACCCAAACATCGTGCATACACCTGGAATTTACGTCGATCGGATCGTAGTCACTGAACATCCAGAAAAGGTCATCGAGAAAAGAACTACTCGGGACGGCGTGTAACTTCGATACATCCAGAATTAACCATGGCCCTTACACGAACACAGATGGCCGCTCGCGCCGCGAGTGAGATTCAAGATGGCTACTATGTCAATCTCGGCATTGGCATTCCGACGCTATGCGCCAACTTCATTCCACCAGGTATTGAAGTGATGTTGCAGGGCGAAAATGGTCTGCTCGGCATTGGCCCCTACCCGACCGATGCCGAAGTCGACGCCGACCTGATTAACGCAGGAAAGGAAATCGTCACGGTGATTCCGGGAGCCAGCTTTTTTAGCAGCGCGGAAAGTTTTGCCATGATTCGTGGTGGCCATATTGACTTGGCGATCCTCGGAGCAATGCAGGTCTCTGAGCAGGGTGACCTGGCCAATTGGATGATCCCCGGGGCTATGGTCAAAGGACCGGGTGGAGCCATGGACCTAGTGTCAGGTGCTAAACAAGTGTTGGTCGTGATGGATCATCTGTCCAAGAAAGGCGACAAAAAAATCCTTAGAACCTGTACGCTCCCGCTGACCGGAAAGGGGGTCGTCACAACGATCGTCACATCCTTGGCCGTGATTAAAGTTGAGTCTGGTCAACTGCGGCTCGTCGAACGTGCTCCAGGCGTGACTATTGAGGAAATTCAGGCAGCCACCGAACCCCATCTCCAAGCATCGAGTGATATTCCTGAAATCGAAGTAACTCTGTAGCGGTACGTGCCGTTAGAAATACCAGCTGAGCGAGAGATACCCCGTGGGTGCCGACAGACCATACTCAGACGGGATTAGCCGGGTCGGCGTGATTTCGTCCTCACCAAACCCAAAAAACACCCCACCACCGACGCTCACATCGTCACTTGCCGAATATCCAAAACTTGGCGCTAGAATTGCGCTGCGATCGTTGAGATTCCACAGCCACAAACTTCCGAGATTCCAGAGTGGGTTGAGTTGATAGGTCGCCTGAAACGCCGTTTCATCGCGGCCAAGCACTTGTAGCTCCCCTCGCGCATAGGGCTCCGACAACATGACCCTAGGATAGTCTTCGGCACCGGATGCGCCCAGGCTATCGCGCTGATACTCGAACAAAAGAAACAGATCACGTCCTCCGACTTGCAGAAGTCGATCCACCCCGATAGTGCCGCGAAAGATCGCGCCAACGGCGAGCTGTCTGACCATCATTTCTCCGCGCACCGCAAAGTCTCCAAGTCCTCCCGCAGCAGCGACAGCTCCGGACAAGTCATCGTAAAGCCTGCCTCCCCAGCCCGACAGCTCCCAGTTCTGGACAGTCATCAGGCCACGGCCGAGCACGGTCAATTCTTCACCAACGAGCGTGCGGGTTGGACGCACAACAACGTCCACATCGCTCAAAGGAGTCGGGTTAATCCTGATGCGCGCCGTGTCCACCCCGGCACGAAACTCTCGGAACGGATCGACCGGATTGAAGGGCAAGAAAGGGTCAGTCGGACTTAAAAAAAGCGTCGTCCCCCATGACACGGCCTGTCGTCCCACGGACAACTCCACCATGTCCGTCGGACTCCACCTCATTTGGAGGCGGTCGAACCGGTGTCGCCACTGCACATGTTCACGGTCCGTAATGGTCCACTGTAAATCAAGCCACTCTCCCCCAGTTGGGACCACACCAACAGCCAGTCCCGCTTGAGCGACTTGTTGGGTAAACGTCGCTGTCTGTTCATAGGTCACATCAAACCGGAGGTCCCCCACAGACGGTGCTGCCGTAAGCCGAAACCGATTAAAGCCAGTCAGATTACTCTCGGAGAGGTCCGTCGCACCCGAGGCTAAGGGGACAGTCTGGGCATAACCGGTCACCCAATCGGGTCCGCTATTGAACGTCATGCGACCGCTGTCTGGTGGTTCAAGACTCCGGTACACCGGTAAGGATTCGACCGCGGTGTCATTGTTGGCTAACGCAGCTGCGTCCGAAGATTCCATCACCATCGCTGCTGCAAACCCCTCCGACAATGCCGTCGCGAGTCGGTCTTGTAGTCCAAACACATCCTCCCATTGACCGTCCACCTTGATCGTCGTTAGTGGCAGTCCCGTGTCAACCGACAGAATTTGTGCCGTAATTCGCAGGTCAGTCGCGAGACTCTGCACGGCTCCAGTTACGAGCCATTTGAGACCGCGGGTCGCCGCGAGCTGTCGGGCAAGGACCACATCCAACTGTGTTCGTTCGATGGATTCTCCGGCCACAGCCTCCCACCGGACAACCGACACACCCGACACCTGTTCCAGGTCGGTCGTTAGGGTTTCGGCAATGCCCGCGCCGAGCCAGTTGATGTCAGCATCACCCAAAACATTCGTAAATGGAATGACCGCCACATACTGTGCGCCCGCTGTCGTGCCAAGATCCGCCAGACCGGTCACCGGAACACCTTGCCCCGCTGTAACCGACGGAATCGTCACGAGACAGAGAAGCACACCACCGAGAACCGCACCTGCGCGTGAAGGAACGAAAACCGTCACGTTTGTATCTCGTCGGAATCGATTTGTCCATCAACCATCCGCACGAGACGCCGTGACCGTTCCATCACATGATCATCATGGGTTGCGAACACGAACGTCACGCCTAAATCACGATTCAGATCCGACATCATATCCAGCAACGCTTCGCTTGAGGCTGAATCAAGATTAGCCGTGGGTTCATCGGCTAAGACCAAGGCCGGATTACTCGCCACCGCCAGAACGACCGCCACTCGCTGCTGCTGGCCACCTGACAAGTTCCCTGGACGACGGTCCTCAAGCCCCTCAAGTCCGGTGCGTGCAAACAATTCTCGAACACGAGTCTGACGTTCCTCCTCGTCAATCCCCTTCAATAACATCGGAAACTCGGCGTTCTCCAACGCCGTGAGTACCGGCAGCAGGTTATACGCCTGGAAAATGAAACCCACCTCCTCCAGCCGCAAACGCGCCAAGTCCTGATTTGACATCTCGCTGACGTCACGTCCAGCCACCTGAACCTGGCCACGCGTGGGACGCGTCAAACCACCAATCAGATTGAGAAGCGTCGTCTTCCCGGACCCTGACGGTCCGGCTAAGGCTGTGAATTCACCCCGTTCAATGACCAGACTGACATCCCGAACGGCCGTCACCTCTTCCGCTTCCTGTTCAAATACTTTCCACACGCCTGTGGTCGCCACTGCAGGTCCGTCGTAATTCGTCATCGTTCAAACTTCATGGCCTCGGCGGTGTCCACTGTCGCAGCCCGTCGTGCCGGATAAAGTGAAGCGATCGTTCCAACGGTCAAAATGGCTGCGAAAATCTGCGCCAACCGAGACACACGGAACACGGGGACGACCACCGGGTCAATCACAACACCACCAAACTCCATCTCGTCGCCAATAAAAACAGAAAGATCGAGACCGTCACCAAGAAAATACCAAGTCGTGACCATGCCGAGGAACACCCCGACACATCCACTAACCCCTGTCAGGGTCAAGCCTTCCACTAACACCACCGCCCCCGTCTGACGGGGCGTTAACCCTAACGCCCGTAAAACCCCGAACTCCCGGTGGCGATGCAAAACCGACATCAGCACCGTATTCACAATACCAACCGCAATGATGATAAAGAGGATCCCCATGACCACATGGTTGCCAAATTCATCAATGGTCACCGCGGCCCAAACCGCCCGTTCCGACTCCGACCACCCTATTACGCGGACTTCATCATTCGCGACGGGACTACTCAACGCCTGCTCCAGGTGATCGACCATGCCCCCAACCAATGCACTGTCAGCCAAGACAACACCCACATTGGTCACGTCACGGTCGGTGCCCAGCCAGTCGCCGGCCGTACTAATCGGGATGTGGATGATTGACTGGTCGACCTGAGGGCTACCACTCCGAAAAATACCGACGACGCGAAGCAATTGCCCGGAAATGTCTCCCGCCGCATCCTGAGCTTGTACTACGAACCGTGACCCGAGGCGTAAATCCAGACTGTCAACGAGACCGAGACCAACATAGGCAGCCAATCGATCATCCGGTTCAAGATATCGCCCTTCGATGACCTGGTCATCCACCATGCTAAATCCCGCCTCTGCGACAGAATCCACCGCCACAACTTGCACCGGACGGGCACCAGTTGCAGAACTCGCCAATCCACTGATTGTCAGTCTGGCAGCCACTGCAACAACCTGTGCGGCAAGCTCTGGTGACTGCAACGCCTGTTCCGTCACCTGCCGCACCTGTGAAGGAAGTCGGTCGTCAACCTTCCGACTCAACCGAAACTCCGGCCGTTCGACCGTGACATGCCCGCTACCCATCCGCACACCGGAGTCGATCCATTGTTCGTGGGTCGCATCCCCGAGGCTGTAGCTAAACACGCACAGTCCACCACCGACCACCATCGCCGACGCAGTCAGGAGACTACGCCGTAATTGGCGACGTAGGTTCCGAAAGGCCAGTTTCAGAATGACGCCAACGCGGAGTGGTTGTGACCGGGATGAAATAGGCGTACCGTCCATTTAAATCCCTGACAGGGTATCAGCCGGAGGCACACGACCGGCGCGGAACGCGGGATAGAGTGCCGAAGCCAGTGCCGTGACGAGTAACGCACCGGCACTCAGCACCCACGACTGCGGATGAAACGTCACTTGTAAACTTGGTGTCAACAGCGCTCCCAGTACCGTCACGTCGGTCCCCAAAAGTCCACTCAGGTCTGGTGGCCAGTTGGCCAACCAAAATGTCATTGGCAGGGCCAGCATGACACTCAAAGTAAGACTAACCACACCGATTGCGAGTCCTTCCGATAACACCACCGCCCACACCGAGCGCGGAGTCGCCCCAAGGGCCAGCATGACGGCAAATTCTCGCCGCCGTTCATACGTGGCCATCAACATTGAATTCGCCACGCCGAACATAGCCACACCGAAGACCAGCAGAACGATGACAAAATAAACTCCGCTTGCCAGTGCCACATACTCCACCATGGCCGGATTGAGAACGGTCCACGGCACCACTTCAATCGGGGCAGTTACCGGCGGTAACGTGTCAAACAGCCGGGCCGCGGTCGGCTCCGCGAGATTCGGGTTCGCGGTCGCCACTGCAATCTCATGAATCCGCCCCGGCGGCAACACCACAAGCGTTTGGAGATCGTGAATTGGCATTACGACATAGGTGACATCAATCTCCTGTAACCCGGAATTAAAAATGCCGACGAGGGTATACAGGTCGTTTGCCATCGACCCATCCGCACCAGAGGTCACGACCACGAGTTCATCACCAAGACTCGCAGACAACTGCCGAGCCATTTCCACGCCGACGAGCAGTTCGTTCTCGCCCGCGGTTGGTAATCGTCCTTCAGCGAGATTCTCCAAAAACCGCGTCAAGGCCAGTTCCCGCACCGGATCGATGCCCATGAATAATCCGGCACTGGTCGCCTCACCTGAGCTCACCATCCCTCCCGTATACACGCGTGGGGCGGCAGCCACCACCGACTGGTCGGCATCGATCGCCTGCAACCACGCCTCGACATCCACCCCGTCACGGCCACCGATCGTGTCGTATAACCCTCGGTCGGGCCGGAAGTCCGCGTCGTGAATTTCAACCTGTCCGTTGACCAACGAAGTGGCACTCTCGACCATCTGCACCACGAAACCGTCGGACCAACCGACTACAAAAATGCAAGCGGTAAATCCCACGGCCAAGCCTAGCGCTGTGAGCGTTGTGCGTTTGCGATTTCGGCCCAGGTTGCGCCAGCCGATGCGCAACCACGGCGATCGATTGTTTGGCACTTAAGTTACTGACCGCGTTGTAGATTTCTCAGAGAGAAAAAAGATTGATCAATATCGATGTCAAAAACCAGCTGTTCGTAAATAATCTTTGTCGTTTCACTGGGCTTGTCGGCGGGCACCATCTCCATGACTGCGGGCACCGTCCGTCCACCAAGATTCGTAAATTCGCTGTACCGCATGGTTCGAGCCAACTCACCATCCTCAGCATAGAACCGGGTCCAGAGCGGCATATAGTCAGCTTGGCGCACTTGATAATCAACATGTCCCCACACGACAGCCGCCTCGGGTTTCGGAGTTAAGCGAAATTCCCATACTGTCACACCATCCCGGTCACCGTCGTAAGTGAGTTCAATGAAGTAATCCTCGATTAACTGACTCTCTCTCACGAGGTCATCATTGGTAAAATGCGACCCCATCCACGCACCCGCCATCATCGAAGCTGGAATCTTGATCGCCCGATCAACCTTGGGGAGGTAATTCCAGATATCCTCAGTAGCCTTGAGGGTCGCTGTTCCAGCTTCTCGAGCCGGCGCCTGGACCCGTACCAGTGAGTAGTCGACCCCCAACGACCAGATTTCCATCGTCAATCCACGTTCCCAGTTCTCGGTCACAACCTCCATCCGTGCAACACCATGACTCGAATCCCCACGCAGAAGACGGTCGACCCGGTTGATGATCTCTTCAGCAGTTTCGGATGTCTGCGCGGATACGGTAATCGGGAAAAGAACAAGGCCTATCAGTACACCGACGATCGCTCTGATCGTCCGATCGGCCAAACTCAATAGTTCCATTAAACTGACTCCATGTAGTTAGACATCCGCCGACACAACGATCCTTTTAATCACTCTGGCAAACCGAACACAAAAAGACTATGTCCTGCGGCAGCGACAACGAATTGATCCCCGTCAACACCGAATGACATCGGTCCATTGGCAATCATCCCCCCAAGGGTTCTTCGCCAGAGAAGGTCACCAGTGCGAGCGTCGAGCGCATGAAAGTAGCCTTCACGATTGCCGGTAAACAACAGGTCAGCCGACGTCGTGAGAACCCCACTGCTGGTAACGTCCGTCATGTCGAATCGCCAGCGTTCGCCGCCGGTCGCCGGGTCAATGGCTATAAGCGCACCCGTGCCAGCTGCTTCGGTCCAGTTGTTGATCGCGCCTCGACGAATGCCAGGAATAACGGGCGCCCCTGGTAACGCATTGCCGGGCCGGCCGCCCAAGAAGAGTCGCCCTGGTTCATATTCAGCCGGTTCAGCCTCGAAAATAGACCCGTACCCCTCCCAGGCCGACAGGTAAAACAGTTCGGTGCTCGGGCTGTATGACGGGGAGTACCAATTGGTTCCACCCTGAACACCAGGAAACGTTGGTTCTCCCTCTGCCTGCGGAGTTTCTACTGGTCGTCCATTGTCATCCAGACTCTCAGCCCAATTCACGAAGACATACGGATCACCAGAAATAAACTGGCCGTTCTGCCGGTCAAGCACATAAAAGAACCCATTACGGTTGCCCCACAGCATGAGCTTGAGCGTGCTGCCATCTTGCGCCGGGTAGTCAACCAAAACCGGAATCTGGACGGAGTCGTAGTCGTAATCGTCGTTAGGCGTAAATTGGAAATACCACTCAAGCTCGCCAGTGTCCGCATTGAGAGCCACTACACAATCGGAATACAGATTGTCACCAGGACGCTGCTCTGGATTCCAGTCGGGACCCGGATTCCCAATTACCCAGTACGTCAGAGTCAGCTCGGGATCAGATGCACCAGTCAACCACACAGACGCCCCACCGTGCATCCAAGCATCGCCTCCGCCCCAAGTTTCGTGCCCGGGTTCGCCCGGACCGGGAATGGTGTAGAACCGCCACGCCTCCTCACCGGTATCCGCCTCGTACGCCGCGATGAATCCGCGGACGCCATACTCACCGCCAGCCACACCAATGATCACTTTGTCCTTGATAATGAGCGGTGCCAGCGTCATGGCGTAACCCTCGTCAGGACTGGCGATTTGCTTAAACCAGAGTGGTCGACCTGTTCTGGCATCGATCGCAATTAAGCGGGCATCGATTGTCGCCATAAACAACGTGTGGCCCAACATGCCGAGCCCGCGATTGACGCGTCCGCAGCACGGACGCGACAGATTCGACGGCGTGTACTCGTAACGCCAAAAAACACGCCCCAACTTCGCATCAAGTGCCACCACCGTATTGGGTGCCTCAGTCAGGTACATGATCCCGTCAACGACGAGCGGACTAGTTTGGAACACGTCAAGGGACTCAGCTTGATAGACCCACTTCAACTCGAGGTCCGCCACATTGTCCGCATCGATTTGATCGAGCGTGCTGTGCCGCTGGCTGTCATAGCCTCCGGAGTAAGTCAGCCAGTTTTCAGGTTCGTTCTCAGCATTGAGAATGCGATCGAACGTGACTCCGGCATCCTGACCCAACACGGCACCCGGACTTGCGAGAAGCACACACAGCGCCATGAAACCTATTAGCGAAACAGTTCGTTCGACCATCAATCCAATCCCTCCACGCCTCGTAGCGTCAGCAAGTACGACATGACATCAGCAATTTCCTGCGTGGTCAACGTCTCCGCATATGACGGCATCGGTGACTCCTCGACCACGGTGAACTCCCGCAGTGTCGTCTTATCCAATGAACGCAGTTGCCCCTCATCGTCTATGAGTTGAACGGTGTAGGTGTCTTCATTCAGCCGGCGACCACTTACCACGGTGCCATCCGATAACACTGCCTGCACTGGACGATTGATCGGAATCATCGCTTGGTTCGGGTCAAGCAGTGCCGCTTGCAATGCTCCCGCCGTCCGCGACGCCGCAATAGCTGTTAACTCCGGGGCCATCCCGAGTGCCCCCGCGTCACCCAGACGATGACAACTGGTGCAGTCCCCTTTTCCCATGACTAATGATTCACCACGACTGGCATCACCCAATTGAACGTTGCTCGCATCAAGTTCAGCCATCGTTCGGACATAGGCAACCAGCGCAGTCAATTCCGAGTCGGCGTATTCGCCGGGAGGCATGGCCGTACCCTCGACACCATTGCGGATCAGTGCCGCCAATTCAAAATCGGTTTGAGCACGCGGCGTAGCCGATGAAATGTCCGTACCCGGTACGCCCGCACCACTCTCGGCATGGCAGGCAACACAGGTAGTTCGATATAGGCGCAGCCCGTATTCAATATCCGCCTGTGCGTACTGTCCTACATGGTCTCCCTGTGCCAGTGCCGGATGCGGTAACCCAGCCAGCAACAGTATGGTGCTACCGATAACAAGTGTTCTCATCGCAGTTCGAAGAATACCTTGGGTCATCTTATAAATGGTATCACCAGAGCGGCGAGCCAAATAAAAGAAGCTATTGTTCCACGTCAGGACGCTATCAACCAGTCTCTTCTGTGGGTCAATAGAAGAGGATAGCGAGAACAAAGGTAAGTACTGCTAGGGCAAGAACCCACTGCCAGACCTCCTGCCGATCATCTGCAGGAATCAGCTGAAACGAAATCGCCCGGTGGGAATTAACAGCGTTCCGGAGAAACGGCGCGGCGGTAATTCCAGCACTGTCAACAGTAAATGATCTGCCACCGGTTCGTTGTTCCACCATCGCCAGACCTTCGCTCTGAAGTCGTGTCCGAATTCCCTCAAGGTCCGCGGCCAGCGTAAAGTCATAATCGAGCCCAGGAACATAGTCGAGAAGGACGCTATCCAAATTGGTTGCGATAGGAGACCCTATTCCCAACGGATACACAGTCAAGCCCCGGCGCTGAAACTCGGCTAATGCTTGGTCCAGTCGGGATGTCTGTTCTCGATCACCAACAAAGTCGCCGTCGGTCAACAGAATAACCATCCGGTCTGACCGGCGCCTCGGCGCCCAGTCTTCCTCGCCCGATTCGAATCGATCTTGATTGTCAATCGACGAATACACGTGTTCAAACGCCGTAGCAATGTCACTATCCCAAGGAAATGCGTCTCCTGACAGCGTCTGGGGCGGACTAATACGCCCCACCTGATTAATGAACCGCTCGGCGTCTGACGACAGGTGAACCTTCCTTACCGCTGTCGTTCCAAAGACGAATAAGGCAACTCGATCACCAGGTGTCAAAATCTCCTGCGTATAGAGATTCAGGATTTCGCGAATGGCGACGTCAAGCCGAGATTGTCCACTGAGATCCTTGACCCACATCGAGGCTGACACGTCGATCGCCACGGCCACATCGACATCTCCACGCTTAAAACTTGACGCTCCGTAAATCCAGAACGGACGAGCTGCCGCTGTAGAAACCAATACAAGGGAAATTACCAGTAGAAACCAAAACTTAATGGCGCCAACTAACGGATAGGACGACCCATGGGTCCGAACAGGTCTAAGAAAGTAACGTAAGCCAAATACCAGAAGACCGAATACCAGAAGAACGGCCGCGACGGGCACAACCATCAGGTACTCAGGGTTCGCAAACTCGAGACTGCCTTCAATGGCAGCAAGGAGAGCAGCCATCGGGATCTATCCGCGGCGGCGACGCACGGGGGTACCTTCACCTTGCATCTGTTCTAATTCCGGTGGCTCTAACTCCTGAGGAGCCTCCAACGCGCGGCGCGTGGCCTCTGCATCGCTGGTCAAATCGTAGTTCCATTTGTATTCAAATGGTCCTTCGGTATCAGCGCGTAGAGCCCGCTCGTAATCAGCATTCACGTCATCCAGTACTTCCTGAATGATTGCTTGCCGCTGCACCTCCGCGTCAGCAGCATCGGCGGCAATCGCACGATACCGTATGCGCGCCAATTGAAACTTTGCACTGGCGAGGAGATATGACGCACGGGGATCATCCACATCATCAGCCAAATCCTCGACAACCGTGTCGTAATCGCCAACCAGGTAGTTGTATGAGGCCTGCTGGAGAAACGCCTCGCGAAACAAATAACTGTCTGCAACAGCCTGTAAGCCCCACGCGCGACTGCTTTCATAGAATGCGGTTGTTTCCGCAAGTTTTGCTTCTGCCGCTTCAAAATCATTTCGACGCACGCTGTCACTCAACTCGTCGAGCGTTAGATAGAATCCGGAAAGGCTTGTCGATGGGGTCGCCACAGCAATGAAAAAAATCACCGCCAGAACAAATCCAATCAAGAATTTGAAAGCGTGATCCCGATCGATAAGGTCAGTCAGTCGCATCTCGTCCTCCTAAGGACCGGTACCCCAAAACAATTCCGATACAAAACCCATCGGGATGCCCACAACCAACATGGCCATAGCGACAAGGAGAAAACGTGAATAAATTGGCACTTTGAGCGCACGATGCTTTAATTCGACTCGAACAGCTTCACGTTCATCAATTGCTTCGTACGCTCGGGCAAGGCTGTCCTGGTCTTTTACGTCAAAGTAATCTCCACCGTACTCCCGAATCATCTCAATTAGCCTCGGCGTCGAAGAACGTCCGATCATGGTCGTTCGGATATCACTGGTGTTGATGTAAATAATGTAGGGAGTGATATTCCGCCGATTCAATTCTTGAAACTGTTGGTCTGGAAATTCGTCGACGGCCGCGTCGGTAATAATCAACACGGCTCGATTGACGTTTTCGTTTCCACCCATAGCTGCTTCGTCTTGGTCGAACGACTTAATGATTGATTCAAGCGGTCGAATGATGTTCGTATCGCCTTCGGCCGGAATAATGCGAACCTTATCGTGCGGAACAACCATCGCTTTATCAAGGCGCTGCGTCATCACATATGGCGCATCCCACACTTGGAAGTAATACAGTTCGTCGTCGACAACAAAGTCGTCAACCATGTACGGATATGTGGAGAACAACCACAAGGACACCCGATCGTTCTTGCCCTCTCGCATATCCAAAAACCTCAGGTGGGCATCACGTGCAACTTCAGCTTTCGACTTCCCGGTGTCTGGAAATTCCCACGCCATCGAACCCGAGGTATCCACCAAATCAACGCGAACCCTCGACTCGACGTAGCCACTAACCTCTTCCGTCGCGGTCAGAAATGGATCGGCTGCCGCCACCAAGATCAACGCCAGCGCGCCGGCAATCAGAACCTTCGGCGTCGTGTGGAGAACTCTCACCCACGCCTTCTTCTGGTAAGCCGCCGCAATCGCGTGACCGGAATGTTGCCGACTGTACTTTCGGCGCCAAAGCGCCAGCCGAGTGAACGTAAAAAACAAGGCGACGGCAATTACCACTGCAAGTGAAATCGCCATGGCCACGTCACCGTAGCGCACCTGAGCGTATTCTGTCTCCGTGAGCTCCTGTATCCCAACAGTCAAAAACTCGAGAAACTCAGTCCAAGTCAGCAGCATTAGCTCGCCATTCCTCTAACCGGCACCAACCAAGCCCTTCACTCGCATCCACAGACGGATGTGTGGCCGAAGCTGAGAGACCGATTCTGCGAGTTCCTCAGCCTCACCCGCGGGATCATCAATAGGTTCAGTTACTCCCGTTTCCAAAGCCCGCTGGTATGTGACTAATCGGCTCGACAAAACCAGCAGTGCGTCCTTCCGGGCACCGTCAGCAAGTCCTTCTATGTGTGAACGAATATCCTTAGGTGTATCACCAGAGTGCAATTCAGGAATCTCTGCCTGAAGATATTCTCGACCGGAAATCACGAGATTCCGTTGCACATCGGACAGTGCACCACCATTGGCGCTAGGAGGAAGGTCATCAAGAGCACTGATCCCACTCATTAGGGTGCGACGAGCCTGCCAAATAGAGGGCGGTAACGGAATCTCTGCTTCTAGTCGCTCCAATTCGTCGGCTTCGCGTTGCTGATCTTCAGAAACCGTCTTCGGGCGTCTGGCGTGCCGCACAAGCATGACCAACCACACCACGAGGGGTAGTGGTGCCAACCCCCATGCCAAGCTACGAAACACTGTCGCACGCGTCTGAAACTCACCCAGTTCGATTGTGTCCCGAATATCTAGAACGGGAACATCGTTGATAGTCGTCACATATCGAACAAATCCACCATCCGCATCAACCTGTTCCACTTCAACATTTTCTACATCTTCACCAATATCTCGCGTCAAGTAATAAAAACTAAATCCTGGCAAAACGTAGAAGGCCTTGTCTGGCGCAATCAATCGGAGTCCATATTCAAAATCCCAGATGTGCTCGTCCCCGACTTGACGCTTCTGGACATCAAGTGAAATTCCTTCAAACGGATGCACGGGAAGGTTTTCAGGAGCCATGCGATCCTCTAGAATGATAATTTCTCGTCCCTAGCTAATGAGGTCAGGTAAATGCACCCTATACGTCTGGCTGATCACATCACCTGTCTTAACAACTGTTGGCTCGAGCTCAAGAGTCTCTACCCAGACGGACGACATATCCGGCGACGTCTCCTCTGCATCCTGAGTTGCCTGCTGGGCCATCAACGGCAGCATCTGCAACATACTCCCCGTCAACAGCATCGTTACCAGTAACGCCGGCACCCTCATTCGACTCTGTTTCATATCAGCCAATCTCTGTAAACCGAGGTCTCACTCACCTTGCTGTTCGCGAGATTAAGAACTTCGGTAACTCTTCAAAGTGATTCTGCGGTGTCAAGACCACAGAATCAATACCACAACGATGTTTCAAGGCATACTGCAAGGCCTCTCTCGATTCTTCAATCTCTCTCCGAATCGCTCCGGCCTTTCTAGCAGAAATCACCGTCTGTTTTCCGGTTTCCATATCCGAGATCCGGATGTACCCCAGCGGGCTTCTGACCTTGAATTCCTCTGGGTCGTCCAGGATAAAGAACATCATATCGTGCTTCGAGGCAAGCATCCTCAGAAGCTTGAAATCGACTGCTTCCGGGTTGTTCAGCATATCAACAACATCCGAAATAACAATGACCGAATGACGCATCTTCAAACGACTCGCCATAAAAAGCAAAGGCACTGAAAAATCAGCGGTTCGTCGCGCGGGAAATTCTCGTTGCAGCGCCAATTTCTCGAAAATCTGCTGTGCCATATAGAAGACTTGTGAGGTCCCTAGTTTTGGCTTCATAAAGAGTTCAATCTGGTCAGAAAACGCCAGTAACCCCACCGGGTCGCGCAAATTACTACGAGTGAGTCCAATGTTTCCAAGTAAATCGAGTAGCAGTAGGGCTTTGTTGGACTTCTGTGAAATCTGGAAGAGAGTCGAATACGACAAATCAACTACCAGGAGCGTGCGAAGCTCCTTTGGTTCCATCCGCTCGATCTTGAAGAGTTTCTCAGGGTATGTGCGAAGGCTGATGTTCCAAGCAATGTCCTTCAGTGGTTGGCCTGGTCGCCATTGTTCCACGCCGACAATGTCGTAACCGGCCCCCTTAAACCCACTCTTGTGCTCGCCGTAGTGAATACTGGTCGATTTTTTCTTGGCCTTGATCCCATGCTTGATATCACGAAACCTGGCAAAAACTTCCTCTACTTCCACGGAGGAATCTCCATGTCCTGGATGACTTTCTGTAAGAGCTCTTCCTTGACAACAGAGAATTCCATGCCTTCCTTGAGTACCAATCGATGTGCCAATACCGGCTCTGCCACGGCCTTAATGTGGTCCGGTGTGATGATCCGATCGCCGTTAAAGAAGGCAAATGTGCGGGCCACTGCTTCCAAGTGAAAGTGCACACGGGGTGAAATCCCAACCCTGATGTATTCCTTCACAGTCCGGGCCGCTCGACCTTGCACACGGTGCGGTCGCGTATTCCGAATGAGCCGCGTCTTATATTGCTGCGCGTAGTCAGACATCGTCACGTTGTCGAAGATGTAGTTTGCAATATCCAGCACTTCGTAGAGATTGGTGAGCTTTTCAACTTTTTTGCCGACGACGTTTCGCGCACTGATGTTCAACTCGTCAGCCTCATCCTCGGGATCCATCATATTGATGGACAGCGTCGTCCGGTCGAGTTGGGCGACCGGATTGGCAAATGTCCCTTCCTCTTCACCAAAAATATTCTCAGTACAAATCACCATGAAGAATCGGGGACCCGTTATGTCATTGAAATCACCAGACAACGGGAACAGGGGCAACATCTTGCCCTCCGCGAGGTTTCCATAATCAGAGGCAAGAGTCGCTGAGCTCTCTTCCATACCTTCAAGCACAGCAGCTTTGGTTTTTCCAGATAAGCGATTGTCCTCGTCAATGAGAACAATGTGAGCCATGAGCTTGCCAGGTTTAAAATGAATCTTTCGGGCGCCGTCAACCTCCTCAATAATCGTTTCGTATCCAAGGATGTCTTCGGGCATATACGTCGGCAGTCCCTGAATCCGTTCGAATTTGGCATCAATAGCCATCGCACACGCGCTAACAAGGTCAGTTTTACCGGTTCCAGTTGGCCCTTTAAACATCACGTGCGGCTGACGAAGCGCCTTCGCCTGACTCAACTTGTCCGTATACGGCAGCAACGTAAAAAGCGCCCACGACAGAATTCTCGCGGCATCATCCAACCCATACAGCCATTTCGTTGACTCGGCCTGAAATCGCTGAACAACTTCGTTGGCTCGATCAAGATCTACTGCCGGCTTGGTTTCGACTGTCATGTCACAGGTCTCCCAGCTTCGCGTCCATCGCTACGGCCCGACCGAACGCAATTCAGACGCGTCTCACAGGCGCACTAACTGTAACAGATGGTGAATTACTCAGAACCGATACCCTCATGCTTCACAATGGGCTCAACAACAACACTTGGACCTAGCAGCAAACGACTTAACTAACTCCGAAACCAATTGTGAAACCAACATAGATTTCACGTCCTGGCGAGGGCTCAAAGTAGCGCCGACCCCAAGCGTTAACGATCACAGACGAGTTGTAGCGTTTATCAAATACATTATCAATACCAACAAAGGGCCGGATGTCCGTGCTGCCTAATAGTTGGTCCAACCCAAATCGCAAGTCGACCACCGTATATGACCAGTTTGACGCCGTGTTCGTATTGTTCGCAAAGATACTGTCAAACCATCGAACTGACGCACTGGACCGCAAACCAAACGGCGCAACGTAATCCACACCGCCGAAGAACCGGTTCGGAGGAACCCCGGGTTCAAAGTTTCCAGAATACTTTCCAAATTTCACGAAGGTGAAGTCTTGGTGGGTGTAAGACAACCTGGCGCCAACACGAGACGTCGGCTGCCAGTTCAGTGACAATTCGACGCCATTACGTGACGATTCACCGGCATTAGAAAAATAAGTCTGCTCGTCCGCGCCCTCTTGAGACACAAACGCATCGAGCAACCGTGACCGATACACGGCAATCTCATACTGAAGACGGGCCGGTTGCACGAGGCCACGCAAACCCACTTCAAAACTTCGAATTCGCTCTGGTTCAAGCATCTGGTTGAATCCACCCTCGCCTTCAGGTCGATTCGAAAGTTCAACGGTCGTCGGCGTCTGATAGGCAGTGGAATAATTCGTATACACGTTCAAAGTAGGAGTCGCCATAAACGTCAGTCCAACCGACGGACTTGCAGCGTTCATTGTCCGTTCGCCGGATTGATCCCCATCATCCAGTTTCTGATCGGTCGCTGAGAAGTTGTAGTAGTCGTATCGAACGCCAGCAGTCACAGTAACTCGGCTATGAGGTGACACACTCAGCTGCGCGAACGGCCCTGCCGACAAAACTTCCTCGAGTTGCTGAACTAAGAGACTCCCACGAAGATGGCCCACGTCCGGCGTCGTTTTATTCCGGGACTCCATTCGGGTGTCACTCTGAGACGACACGTCAACACCCAAACTCCATTCAGCAATTCCCTGCGCGCCAAGATATTCGGAACGCAAGCCTCCACCTTTGCGGCTCAGATCAATGACCCGACCTGGATTTGAGGCAAATAAATCACGCGAAACGCCCCATCCGGTCGCACGAAACATCTGCGTGCCAAAGCTATGTTCCACTGTGGCGCCGTACTGCCCTTGAGACGTTGATTCTCCCCAATCTTGATTCACAGCAATCCACCGAGTGCCGCGCGGGTTTGTCCTAGCTAACGTCTCATTCATCATGCTTGGATTTTCAGCAAAGGGAGCATCGTAGTAATTAAAGATGCCGGAAAGTCTAGTGCCAGCCGAAAGGGCTTGACGAACCACAACATTCGTCTGGCGAATCTCGGCGGCACTGTGCTCACGCCATCCATCGCTCTGAAATCGGCTAAAACTCCCCATGAACTCAGTGCCACTGTTGTTATGACCATCAACCCGAAGTTGCTGGCGTTGGTAACCGTTACTTCCGACTTGTATGTCAGGACGCACAGTTAAACGTCTCGACTGATCAATTTCGGTGAACAAACTGATCACGCCACCAGCAGAGTTCCCGTAGAGAACAGAACTCGGTCCACGAATTACCTCGATCCGTCGAACAGACCCCAAATCGACGTTGCCGGGCTCAGTTGTACCGTCAGCAGTGGTGATCGGAATACCATCCTGGACAATGACCAACCCCCGCAGACCAAATTTGGGCTGCGGCGAGCGAATACTCAACCCAACACCACCGGAGAGTCCGTAATTTCGACGATTCTGGACATGAAGCCCAGGAATCCCACGGAGGGCCTCATCCAATGAAGCTTTCCGCTGCGCGAAATCAACATCATCTTGCTGAACCAACGCTACGGCATTAGAAACAGAAGAAAGGCTCTGGCCACTACGTGTGCCATTCACGGTCTCAGACAATGGTGCGATGGACAGTGTGAAATCTCCATCAGCAGCAGACTGTCCAATCGTCACTGAGGAAGACGCCCCAGTAAACCCTGGAAGGGAAGCCTCTACGTCATAACTACCAGAAGGTAGTCGCAGAATTTGATACTCGCCGGACGCATTGGTCACAGCGCTCCGAAGCAACACACCGTCCGAACTACGTGCCGTAACAGTAGCGCCCGGTAGTACGCCTCCCAATTCATCCGCGACAGTCCCAACAAGAGAACCCGATTCGTCTTGTCCGGCGGCGTTCACCGTGATCGCGCTAACCACTAGTAGGAAGAGTCCAAAAACAGCAATGTTGAATACTTTTTCTCTTATCATGTTGACTCCGGTCATTGACCGCTACCTTCACTTTTCTTCGTTAGCCACATCACACCAAAATTAGCAAACTCAGTTCCATTGACGGAAACTTCTTGATTGACTCGGTAGGCGCCAGGCGACACAAAAAACGAACGCCCCCGCAGGCTGAATGTCTGGTCGTTGTAGTTGAATTGTGGTGTCTCCCAGAACGCACTGTAGTAGCCACCAAGGTCCCCACCCACAGGTCCCTGCTTGAGCAATTCAAAGCCGGCATCATACACGACATATCGCAGCATAGACTGACCACTCAAGCCATATTCATAAAAAATCATCCCGGTACCCGTAATGGTGGCACCATCCTCGGACTGTAAGTTGAGCGTAACCTTAAGATAGCGACTATTGATGTGCGTTACCGTTTCAGTACCCGTATACATTCCCGGCGGGAAAAGCCCCATCTCTGGGGGATTCCATTCCACTTCCCAAACACCGACCAAGTAACTGGGATCAAAAGGGGCCTGCATCTCTTCCCCTGTAGTTGGTCCACCCTGAGCAGCGCCAACTCGAGACGGAATCTCTGTCCAATCGGAAGTTCCAACGAGGGCTACGGTTAACATTGCTGTAGCAATGGATTTTTTCATCATCATTCGAACCAATTCAGTATCAACGGAAAAGCCCCTCGGGGCAACCAATAATAAGTCTCATCCCGCAACGGGTCAAGACTCTGAAGTCTATGATTTTAAATAGCTTATCCAAAGACGTGCTTCAAATTCTAAAGGTCGCTGGATAGCGGTTCGGCATACTACTATTACCGCCGCGACTGTAGAAATTAACTAGTCCTGCACAGGCGTAAGCACCTAAGCAATCGTGTTCCATCTGGTAGCAACCGTAGAAAATCGAAGATAATACACAATCGTCGGCAAGAGGTTTTCAATGAAAAAAAGGTTTGTCGCAGTAGCAATAACAATAGCGGTAGCGAAAACTACGGTACCCACGATAGCGACCCCAGTGGCCGAACTCGCTCAGCCCAATCCCACCGTGCCACTCGTAAGTCTTGTCGGCTGCGTCGAAACCATAGGCGAAACTTGGTTTTTATCCAGCGCGACGGACCCGCAAGAAACCCGAACACCATTCGCCACCGACGCTGAGATAGACCAGTCCCATGAGATAGCGCTTGGGTCTAATCGCTTCGCGTTGGTTGGCGTTGCCGAGTTTCTCGATGCCGACGGATTATTAGCCTTACACCAACGAGCCGAATTAACCGCGCCGGAGTCGGTTAACGCCACCGGTCAACTAGTCGCAGGGAAAAAAGTAGCCGTCAAGGGGTTGCACATCACTAGCGTCGAACCAAACCGGCTCAACCTGACCTCGGTCATAACCCTTGCCGATACTTGTGACTAACGCGGTCCTTCTCGCTAGGTCGCCTCCTGTCGTGCAGGGGGCCGAGCCATTGAAATTGATATCAACGCTATGACGGACAAACCAGCCGCAATATAAAAAGCATTCGCGTAGCTGCCCGTCGCCACAAAGACGCGACTCGCGATTAGCGGTCCAATAATTCCGGCCACGCCGTAAGCGGTAAACAGGAGTCCGTAGTTAAGCCCAAGATACTTTGTTCCAAAGAAGTCCGCTGCGGTTGTAGCAAACACCGACAACTGCGCGCCAAAACACCAATAGACCACTGCAACGAGCACATAGAAGAAAACCGCTTGCTCACGCCCCACATACAAAGCTGGCATTGCAATGGCCGACACGAAGATCATGATCCGAAGGGTTGTCAACCGTCCGACCATGTCGGACATCCACCCTGAGAGAATCCGTCCGCTAGCACTGCCAACTGCACCAAACAAGACCGCAACTGCAGCAGCGACCCCAACGCTGTTCGCAAATGGTACGAGTTGACTGATCGTCATGAGCCCCGCAGTCGTGCCCAAACAGAAAGCGACCCAGAGGAAGTAAAACGCCGGAAGGCCGAGCACTTCTTTCGTCGGGATGTCACGCTCAGAGCGCTCAGGTGCTGGCGTGGGAGTCCAACCTTCGGGTTTGTACCCAGCCGGAGGATTCTTCAGCAACATCGTACCCAGCATACACATTAGGAACAGCACAACACCCAAAATCCGGAACGTCATCCGCCAACCGACCGACTCAAACAGTATTTGCGCGATCGGTGTCACAATGGCTGACCCCGCACCATATCCGCCAACCATCATGCCAACAACCAGTCCCCGCTTATCCGGAAACCACTTCGACCCCACCGGAATTGGTGTTGCGTAACCGAAACCATTTCCACAGCCCACAACGAAACCGAAGACCACGTAGAGATAGATTAGGGACGTGGTGAAACTCGATAAAATAAATCCGAGGCCTACAAGCGTCGCACCGATTGCGGCACAAATGCGCGGACCACGTGCATCCTGAATGCGACCGCCCACAATGAACGACAATGCAAACGTGATGATCGCAATCGAAAATACCCATGAGGTATCTGTCCGATCCCACCCGAATTCAGCCTCTAACGGAGCAACAAACACACTCCAGGCATACAGAGACCCTAGAGCGAGATTCATGGAGACGCCCCCAACGACGGCAAACCAACGGTTCATAATTAGTTCCTCAAGTGAAGAAAATATAAGGTGTGCAAAGAGTATCCGGCCTCAGCAAGCCGGTCAACACCCAACCTGACAGTGGGCGGATTAGTCGCCACAAGAGTAGGATCAGCACAACCATGAGAGGTCCAGCATCGTCCTTGTCAATAATTGACCTCGTCGGAAGTCTCGGTGAACGGCTGTCGAGCTTCACTCAACGTTGGATTCCAGACTCGTGGACCGTCTGCATGGTACTCACCGTTGTGGCAATTCTCCTTGCTATGACCGGCGCGGGAGCCAGTCTCAATGAGTCTGTCCTCGCTTGGGGTGGTGGAATGTGGTCGCTGCTAGAACTGGCGATGCAGTTTGCGATCGCGATGGTCGCAGCCCACGCTTGTGTTTCTTCTAGGCCCGTCTTTCGACTGCTAGACCGCTTAGCTAGCCTTCCGAATCCACAACGGCCGTTGCAGGCGATTCTACTGATCGGCAGTTATTCGCTGATAACAGGCTACGCGAACTGGGCACTCAGCGTCGTGGCATCCGCTTTGTTCGTGCCATTCGTCGCTAAACGAAATCCGAACGCCGACATCCGGGTGTTAATCGCCGCAGCCTATCTCGGTCTCGGTACGGTGTGGCATGGAGGACTCTCAGGATCAGCCCCACTCATCCTTGCTACCCCTGGAAACCCATTACTAGCTCCGGTAACTGGCGACCCTGTAATCGACAGGCTCGTACCGGTCACCGAAACCCTGTTTGTGCCATTCAATCTCACCTACCTTGCTGTAATTTCGGTTGTTGCCTTGGCGACCGTCCTTGCACTGCATCCCCGGGGCACTCCCCGGACACTAACGGATGAACAGATCGACCGGATGATGCCGACCTTACCGGAACCGACTGTTCCGGTAACCCCTATTGAAAAAATCGAGGCATTCCGTGGATGGGTCGTCCTGGCCGCCTTGTTGATCGGTTATCCACTTGGGCACTCGATGATCACCAGAGGCTTTGGAGCCACGTGGACAATCAACGCCTATAACGCCGTGTTCTTACTCGCGGCGGTGCTGTTGCAAGGACGCCCATCAAACCTAGTACGCGCCTTCTCGAACGGCGCACGGACGGCATCGGGTGTCATCCTGCAATTTCCGTTCTACGCTGGAATTTTTGGCGTGATCAACAACACTAACTTGGGCGCCTGGCTGGGCCAATTCTTTGTGAGAATTGCCACGACAGAAACCTATCCCCTTGTGGTGTATTTTTATTCCGGCTTCATGAATTTGTTCGTACCATCGGCCGGGTCAAAGTGGCTCATTGAAGCACCGTACCTTCTGCCGGCAGCCAAAGAACTTGGAGTCTCTGCCACAACGACAGTCCTCGCCTATGCATACGGAGACTCGACGACCAACTTGATTCAGCCGTTCTGGGCTATTCCACTCCTCACCGTAACTGGTCTTCGATTTGGAGACGTGCTTGGGTATACGGGCATCATCGCCATTGTGTGCATGATTACAAGCATCGTAGCCATGCTACTGATACCCCCTATGCTCTAGAGATTCACCCCTTCGGAATGTGTCTCATCAAGTTTGAGTTTCGGCGGGCATTCAATGGCGCCACTTTTCAGTTAACTGCTGCTGGTCAACTTCACTGTCGATCAAGAATCTGTTCAATCTCATCCATTACTCGAACCATCCGAGCAATCAGAGCGTCATAGGGCGCATCGGTGGCTAGGTCAATACCATACTCTCGTAACAGCTCGTATGCATACCGAGACCCACCTGCTGACAACACCGCGAGGTAATCGTCCCGGGCTTGCTGATCGCCATCAAGGAATCGTTCCGCAAACATCGTGCCGCCAGCAATCGACGTCGCATATTGGAACACATAAAAATTTCGATAAAAGTGCGGAATAAATGCCCACTCGATGGCATAGGCTTGGTCATACGTCAGTACCCCATCGTCAGACCCATGATACTGACGGACTAACTCTTCGTAAACTTCTGTCATCTTTTCACCAGACAACGCTTCGCCCGACTCAACCAGTTCGTGAATCTTGAGTTCAAACTCAGCAAACATCACCTGACGAAAGAACGTACCACGAACGGCTTCAAGGGCTGTACCGAGATAAAACAGCCGCTCCTGGTCAGAGATTTCCTGTGACAACATGTGTTCTTGAAGTAGCACCTCATTTGTAGTTGATGCGATTTCAGCCGTAAACGTCGCATAGGCTGACGTCTCATATGGGTTGTCAGCCTTGGACAACATCGTATGTATGGCATGTCCCCACTCATGAACCAGCGTTGAAACATCGTCGTAAGCACCGTTGTAATTTAATAGGAGGTAGGGGTGCACATCGTAGACCGCACCGTACATGTACGCCCCGGATGCCTTGCCCTGTTGGGGATACACGTGCATCCAGTTACCAGCCAATCCCTCCTTTAATAGATCAACATATGCCTCCCCAAGCGGCGCAGCCGAGACCAACGCCAACTGCTTCGATTCTTCGAGATCGAACTCGCGCTCGGAAGCCACAAGTGGAGGGTAAATATCGTAGTAAGCGAGGTCCTCAACACCTAACATCCGCTCTCGAAGTCGGAAGTAGCGATGAAGCGCTGGAAGATGTCGATGAGTTGCCGCGATCAGGGTACGGTAGACCGCTACCGGAATGTTCGGTCCCGACAAAGCGGCATGTAGCGCGCTGTCGTACTGCCGAGCCTTCGCCTCAAATACGTGAGTCTTGACATGTGTGTCCAGGGTCTGACCCAACGTCGCTTCATAGCCCTTCCAACTATTCCAAAACGCATCAAACACCAACTTGCGATCATCTCTGTTCTGAGACGCCCGATGCAGCGAATAAGCGGCTTGATCCAACCGAACCTCTTCACCGTCAGACAACGTTATTGTTGGAAAAGGCAAATCAGAACTGGACAACATCGCATAGATGCGCTCCGGTCCCTGTGCAACTGGAGCGGTCGCTGCAATGATTTGCTCAGCATCACTCGATAACGTATGCGGTTCTTGACGCAGAATGTTCCGCAGACTGAAAGCATGCTTTTCCAAACCCGTATCTTCTGCAAGATACGTTTCGATCGTTTCAGAACCCACTTGAAGTAACTCTGGTGACACAAAACTCGTTGCTTCGCCAAACTCTGAAAGCAACGACGCCGCAG
>CAZUZW010000033.1:13768-27025 GCA_964624855.1 uncultured Vicinamibacteraceae bacterium | reverse complement strand
GTACGATTTGATACGAGAGAGTGAATCTCCGCAGGCCCGTTCGTCATTGGCTGGTGTCGTATGTGCGGATGTGGTGGATAACGGCCCACCGTTCTCTCACGCTCAGGGTGTTGGCAAACGCCGGCATTGTGAAGCCGCCTTCACGGACCGTGTTGTAGAGTTCTCCGTCCGCGCTTTCCTGGATCTCGCTATCAGCGAGGTCTTCTGTCCGGTCAAAGAATTCAACGAGCCGGCCATTACCGGTGCCGTCATCCCCGTGGCATGATGTGCAGTAAATTCGGTAAAGTTCGGCACCTTCAGCCAAAATTTCCGGAGAGGCTGGGAGCGGGTTCGTAAGCTTTTCACGGGCGTCTCTGCGACCAAAGATTCGCGGGCCGTCAATTGAGAGCACATCCTCCGGTGGTACCCGCAGGTCCTCATACGGCCTTACATCCGGGCCAACGAACATGTCGCGAGTCCAGGGGAATGCGGACAACGCTACTCCCGCCAATACGCACGCCAGTATCGTTATCCCCACTTTCGTTTTTCGCATTAACTCGGTCCTTCTCGTCTAACTCTATACCTCGTTTTGGGTGACCTTTTTGAGATAGGTCACTGCAGGACGTGTGTTGAGTTCTCCGAGGACGTGATACGCACGTGCGTCAGTCGCGACCTGAGAGACTCGACTTTCGGGATCGTTCATGTCGCCAAAAACTATGGCTTGTGCCGGACACGTCTGGGCACAAGCTGGTGTGATGTCGTCATCCTGAACCGGCCGATTCTCATCCTTTGCCGTTCCTTTTCCGTCCGTTATCCGCTGAACACAGAACGTACATTTTTCCATCACACCTGCCACACGCGTGGTGACGTCTGGGTTTAGTTGGAGGTGCATAGGTTCGGGGAATTCTTCCTGGAACCAATTGAAACGTCTAACCCGATAAGGACAATTGTTTGCACAGTACCGTGTGCCAACACATCGGTTGTACACCTGTGCGTTTAGGCCTTCATCAGTATGATAGGTGGCGAAAACGGGACAAACGGTTTCGCACGGTGCATGATCACAGTGCTGACAGAGCATGGGCAAGAACCGATTGTCCACTTGGTCGTTATGTGTTTCTACAAACCGCTCAATCCTTAACCACGACATCGTTCGACCTTGACGCATCCGGTCGTGGCCAACTATCGGCACGTTATTTTCTGCGTAACACGCAGCGACGCAAGCATTACACCCGTTACAGGCATCCAGGTCTATCGCCATGCCCCAATGGTGGATTGGGTGGTCATGCTCGGGACTGAGACTGAAATGTTCTTCCTCAGGGACAACCTCTCCCGCGGCGAGGGCAGCTAGTGATACGGCTTGAGCAAGTTCACGGTCCTCTTGGTCGAAGTGCTTCTGTAGCTGCGGGATTCTACGGGTGACTTCCAAAGGTGTGGCATCGGCTCCGACGACCCACTGTCTGCCTCCAGACTCCGGTTCAGGGGCACCACTGAGCAAGGCCAGCGGGTTGACGCCTCGGCCGTCTGCGTAACGTCCGTAGTCAGTATGGCCTTGCCCAACTGGCATAGCAACGACACCGTCACGGAGTTGGTCATTGATCAACAGACTTGCGTCCACGGTGCCGTGGTCGGTCGTCAAGCGGACAAGCTGGCCTTCTTGGGCATTCATTGACTGCGCTGTCTGACTCGAGGCCTCGACCCAGCTGGCCCAAGTCGTTTTCATTAATGGATCGGGAATCTCTTGCAACCACGGGCGATTAGCACCCCGACCGTCGTAATAGTGCAGCGATGGATAGACAATGAGATCGAGTGCCCGGTCACTTGAGGTCGGCTCTAACTCCAAGGTGTTACTGAGTAGTGTTGGATTGAGCCTGACGGCATCCGTTTCTACGACACCGAAAAAGCCACCTCGGCGCTGAGCATTGGCCCAAAAATCGTCAAAATCTTCTTGAGGATCGGCTTCTTCTTCTTCTTCGGTTTCCCTCGCATTGATCGATTCCTGTAATTCTTCCCATCTGTCTTGGAGAAAATCTAAGAATTCACCCCGTCTGGGCAATTCTGCTGAGACATCGCGACCGAGTGCCCTAGCGCTGTCTAGGAGAACGTCACCAAAGTGCCTGGTATTGAAGATCGGACGCATCACGGGTTGCATGAGCCCGTGTAGGCCGGCGATTGGCACGCTGTCCCCCCATCTTTCCAACGGAGTGTGTGTCGGTAGGACAAGATCAGCAAGACTTGATGTTTCATCAGGAAAACTTGAAGTGCTAACGACAAAGGGAACTTCTTTCAGAGCCGCTGCAAACTCAATTTCACCGGGCATCGAGTGAACCGGGTTGACATCATGTAAGACCAACAGTTGAATTTCACCGTTTTTCATCGCACGGGTGAGTTCAACCATCTCTCCATAGGTGCCGGCTTCGCCCCAGTTCATGTCAGAACCGAATACGACAGTCGATCCAATATTGCCAGCCACGTAGTTGAGGAGATTGATCGCAACCTGTGACGCGGTAGCCCGGTCTCCCATTGTGGCAATGCCACTACCGACGGCAAGTGATTGACCAGGACCTGCATCAGGGTCTGAGAATGCTCGTGCCAAGTCGCGGATCCGGTCGGCTGAAACGCCAGTCTGTTCTGCGACACCTTCTGGTGAGTAGTCGTCAAAAAATTGCCCCCGTAGCGAGACCGTCTCCTCGTCGACCATTTCAACTTGCACGCGCTGTTCACTAACGATTGTGTAGACCATCGCGGCAGCCAAGAGACCTTCGGATCCGGGCCGAATCTCGATCCACTCGTCGGCATTTGCGCCTGTGAGGGACATCCGTGGTTCGAGTTGCACGAACCTGGCTTTTTGTCCGTTCCGGACCTTCCGTCCTTCCGAATGGTCTCGTGTGTGCCCGACTGTTGACAGCCAAGTTTCTTGAAAGTCGGCCCCAAAGGACATCACGAAATGAGGTGAAGCAAAGTCATGATGCGGTACGGCATTGCGGTCAAAGGTAATCCGATTGGCCGCTCGGATTGCTTCGTAGGCAAATGGTTCATAGGTCAGGTGTTTAGCGCCGACGCCTTCGGCCCATGTATTCACGAGAGTGCCCAAAGCTCCAGTCGTAAGAGGAGTGACAATTGCAATCTGTTCAGCCTGACCAGATTTCCGGATCGCTTCAATTCGGCTGATTAGTTCTTGCTCAGCTTCGTCCCACTCGACCGATTCCAAGACACTATGATTTGTAGCGGGATTGGTCGTTCGCCGCAGTTGTGGTCCGGTGAAGCGGTCGGGATTATAGAGACCTTGTAGGGATGCCTGTCCCCGAATACAGAGGCTTCCTCGGTTGATAGGGTGTTCAGGATTTCCTTCGACCTTGACGGCTCGGCCTTCTCTTGTGCGGACTAGTGTGCCGCAACCAGCTGGACATTCACCGCAGACGCTGGCATACCACGTGGCCACGCCTGGAATAACATCTTCGGGCGGGATGACATACGGAATGATCTGCTCCGGCGGAACAGGTGAACAGGCGGCGACGGCCGCTGCTGGTGCAGCGCCTCCAACTAATTTGAGAAAGGTGCGACGCCCTACTGTTTCGGTCAGGCCGTCTGAACTCTTGTGGTTCTCAGTCACGCTTGGTTCATTCTCCACATTTAGTAGTGACAGATTAGACAATCACGGGAGGCTTGCCGCTCTTGGTGACAATTAAGACACCAGCCCATACTGAGTGACTCAACCTGTACGGCACTCGTCATCTGACCAACGTCCCCATGACACTCTGAACAGCTTACGTCCGCGAGCACATGACGTTTGTGGGAAAACCGAACATGGTCCGGAAGGTCATGTACGCGCACCCATGGGATCGGAATTTCGTTCTCCCAGAATTCCAACAGTTTCTGCACCTCCGGAGTGTCGCTCAGAACCTGTTCGTGGCATCCGGCACACCGTTGTACTGAAGGAATACCTGCAACCGGGCTACGGCGCGCATAAACGTGGCAAACTTGGCAATCAAGGCCGATCTCGGTTACGTGGTGGTGATGACTGAAATCAAGTGGCTGGATAGACTGGTCTTCAGTGGTCTCTGCGGAGGCTGTTGATTCCTGCGAGACCTCTTGCGCACTACCTCGTTCGACGGTCGACGAAGCGACGAAGAGAAAGGTCGCTGTTGCGAAGCCGAAGCTGATCCAAAACGGGCTCACGCCCGAAAATAAGCGAAACATACTGTGATATTTAGGCCGAAACTCTAGCGCGTATCATACGCTGCGGTAGGCAAGGTGGACAACACTTTGCGAGATGTTGTGATTTGCACCGTGATTATTTGCCAGGGTCGGTCGGAATCATCAGGGGTGGTTGACCAGCCTTGGACCGTGTCCAATTGATTGCACTACTGACGTGTTGCTGGCGGATTAGTCGTAACTCCAGCGAGCGTTTACCAGGAAATTCAAGCAGTGACAGCGCTACGAGTAAGGTGATGATTCCTTGACCCGGCAGAACCATCATTACGAGACCAGCGAACAAAAGTACAGCGCCGAGGGCATTTTTTAGGAGTCTGGCGATCGATCGCGAAACAGGGTGGCGACCGAGCCATGTGTGGCTTTCAGCATTGGGGGTCACGAAGTAGTCGGGTCGCATGCGGCTAATGAGTATCGGAATCAAGACGAGGCTACCGAGAAATAGAGCCAGCGACAAACCAAATAGCCACGCTAGGGCAGTGGGATTTTCTCCAGCCCACCGCAACAGAATAGATACCGACTGTTCCAGAACTGACAACACCCTCATATTCTAGCTAGTAGCGGCGGCAAACAGTTTGCCTTGTGACATAATCAGGCTCATGAAACCAATAAGCCGTGGCTTGCCCGTCTTGGCGGTCACCGTGCTTCTGATGGTAGCGGCCGGCGTTCCATCTTCGAGTCAAGAGGGCGCGGTTCGTCCTCCGAAATTCGACTATCACGTTGCCAAGCTCGATAACGGTCTGAGCGTGGTTTTGTCAGAGGATCATTCGACGCCCATCGTGCATGTTGAGTTGTGGTATCAGGTGGGGTCAAAGAATGAGCGGCCAAGGCGAACAGGTATTGCGCACTTATTTGAGCATCTGATGTTTAAGGGGTCACAGCACGTCCAGTCCGATGCGCAGCTGAGTTTTAATTCTGGTGTCGGAGGAGATGGCAACGCTTATACGACTGAAGATACAACTGTATTTCTACAGACGGTGCCCTCGCAGTATCTGCCTTTGGTGTTGTGGCTTGAGGCAGATCGGATGGCGACGTTGCGAATAGACCAACGGACCTTGGATGCGGAGCGGGAAGTAGTGAAGGAAGAACGGCGCTGGCGCTACGAGAACGAGCCGTTCGGCTTGTTGAATGAGATTCTTTATGACCATGCATTTACTGCCCATCCGTACAAACACACACCAATTGGGTCGATGGAAGATCTTGAGGCCGCGTCCATTGAGGATGTCAGAGAATTTTTTGAAACTTTCTATGTGCCAGAGAATGCGACGTTAATTGTCGTTGGTGACTTCGACACAGAAAACGCGCTTCAAATGATTGAGCATTATTTTGGACGTGTGCCTAAGGCCAAACAATCGGTTCCTCGTGATATTCCAAGAGAACCTCTAAGTGAGGGCGAACGGCGAGTAACCCTTGAAGCGGACAATTGGCCTTTACCGGCTGTGATAATTGCGCATCACATAACTTATGATGGCCACCCCGACGCTTACCCACTTCATATTGCCTCAAAAGTCCTTTCAGATGGCCAGAGTTCTCGGATCCATCGGCGTTTGGTGTATGACGAACAACTGGCGGTCTCCGCTTTCGGCCAAGGCAATTTGATCGAAGACCCGAATCTTTTCTACGCCGTTGCACTAGTACCTCCCAATGGCAGTCCGGCTGCTGCTGAGAGGGCGTTAATTGAGGAATTGGAGCGGCTTAAAGAAGAGCCGATAACCGATGAAGAGTTACAGCGTTCAAAGAACCAGTTTGCCAGGGATTATGTAATCGGCCGGTTCACGAATGCCCAGAAAGCCGCTCATCTGGGCCACGCTGCAGTCATTCACGACGACATCACAACGGCAGATGGAGAGTTTGATATTTTTATGAACGTCACCAAAGAGGATGTTCGTCGAGTGGCTCGTACCTACTTTACTGATGATAACCGGTTGGTCATGACAATTCTCCCACGTGGGTCTGGTGGCCGTTTGTTGCGGGACAGATGAAGCGCTCATTGACAAGGTTTGTTTGGGTCGGAGTATTAGTGGTCGTTGGTGTGCTTCCAGCCAGTGCGCAGCGGGCACGCTGGCCAAGAGAATCACCGCCCCCTCCGCTTCTCGCGTCGGACGTTGCGTTTCCTGACTATCAGATCCGTCGTTTAGTGAATGGTCTGCAAGTTGTTTACGTCGGAGCCCACGAACAACCCGCGGTCAATGTCCGGTTATTGGTTCGAGCGGGGACATCGAGTGACCCTGTAGGGAAGGCTGGAGTAGCCGCCTTGGCTGGTCAGCTGCTGGACCAGGGTACAACGAGTCGGAGTGCTCAGGAGATTGCCCAAACGATTGACAGTATTGGTGGTGGTCTGGCCGTTGGCGCTGGTGCAGACCTCAGCTTCGTGAATATCCTGGTGCTCAAAAACAGTTTCGATCTGGCACTATCAATGCTGTCAGACGTTGCTAGAAATCCGATGTACGCGCAAAGTGAGATTGACCGGCAGCGGCAACAGTTGTTGTCAGAAATGCAGGTTAATTACGACGACACGGCCTATATTTCTGGAATGGTGTTCGGAAGGCTGGTATACGGGAACCATCCTTACGGAATGCCCCATAGTGGGACTCCTGAGTCATTGATGAGGATCCGTCGTGATGACCTTGTCGAGTTCCATCAGAGGCACTACCTTCCGAACAACGCGATCTTGGCGATTGTTGGCGATGTCACTGCAGAGGAAGCGTTTGATGGTGCGACTAAAGCACTTGCCGATTGGGAGGCTGAAGATTTACCGGTGGCAAACGTTGCTGAACCTCCGTCTCCGGAGAATCGACTGATTATTGTGGATAAACCTGGGGCTGTTCAGACAGCGGTACGAGTTGGTCACGTAGCGCTTCCTCGTGCCCACCCGGATTATCTAGCTCTCGATGTTGCTATCAAAATCCTAGGTGGTGAAGGTGGGAATCGACTGGGAAGCGTGCTGAGAACGGCTCGGTCACTCACATATTCGGCTTCCGCCGAGATCGCTGGTAGGCAGTTTGGTGGCGACTTTATGGCTCGCACGGATACTCGGTCCTCGGCGACGGCTGAGGTGCTTAGACTCACAGTGGATGAGATTTCTCGGATGCAACGTGAGCGTGTTAGTTCCAGAGAGTTAGACCGTGCGAAGGCCTACCTTGCTGGAAATTTTCCGTTGACGATTGAGACCCCAAATGCCATTGCCGCTCAGGTACTTGAGGCTATTCTGTTCGGGTTGGACCTAGATGATTTGGAAACGTATCCTGAGCGGATCCAGTCAGTTACGGTGGACGACATCCAGCGTGTTTCTCGGCAGTATCTGAAGCCTGCTTTACTTTCAATGGTGTTGGTAGGTGATGCTTCAACTTTTCTTCAGGATCTCCCACGCGTTGGATTTGATTCGTACGACCTAATCCCACTTACCGAGCTAGATTTCTCGGCGGTCGATTTCTTTGGTGTTGCTGATGTGGGAGAGGTTGAGGATGGTAATAGTATAGGCCCTCTAGCGGATGGCCGGCAGCGGCCTAGGGGGCTCAATCAGCGGTTGAACAATTGAAGATCCGGATAAACGAATTACAGTTATTTTGATTTGTGTTCGCGTCGTATCCTAATCTTGATCGCATCGTTTCTAGGTAATTTTCTTGAACATTTTTCTCGCGTGTGGCGAACCGTCGGGTGACCTGTACGCGGGTGCATTAACCCGTGAATTGCGGGCACTGGACAAGTCGGTCAACGTGTATGGCCTTGGGGGGGACCATATGCGTCTGGCGGGTGCAGAAGTTGTTGAAGACTTTAGTGGATTGACAGTAACCGGGGTGTCCGAAGCGTTGGCGGTAATCCCTAGATCACTAGTTATGTATCGTCGTCTCGTGGCGTTAGCGCGAGATGAACGCCCGGACGTTTTTGTGCCAATTGACTTTCCTGAAATCAACTTTCGACTCGCCACGTCTATGCGCAAGATGGATATTCCGGTGGTCTATTACGTCTGTCCGCAGGTGTGGGCTTGGCGCCGAGGGCGTTTAGCAAAAATTAAGAAGTTTTCGACGAAGGCTTTGGTGATTTTTCCTTTTGAGGAAGCAATTTATCGGGAGGCTGGCATCCCGGTCGAGTTTGTGGGGCACCCGTTGGTCGACCTAACGGACACCGAGTGCTCCAAGGTGGAATACCTCCGTCGTCATCAACTTAATCCTGAATCACCGACGGTAGCACTCTTGCCTGGCAGTAGGCCGAATGAGGTTCGGTCGATTCTAGGCACGCTCATCGGTGCGATGAAATCGATCGCTCGGACGGTCCCAGAAATACAGTTTCTCGTTGCACGGGCACCTGGGTTGGACGACAGCCTGTTTTCGGCGTTGAACGATGAACTTGCTGTCGCTACACGCCCGCGAGTGGTGATAGCCGAAGCGCAAACAGATCAGGTCATTGCATCTTCTGATGTCGTTGTCACAGCTTCAGGGACTGCCACGGTGCAAACCGCGATTCATGGTCGGCCAATGGTGATTGTTTATCGCTTGTCGCCCCTTACCTATCGACTGGTCAAACGATTTGCGCACGTCGACATGGTCGGGATGGTGAATTTGATTGCTGGTAAGAATGTAGCACCTGAGCTAATTCAGGATAACTTAACAGTTCAGTCGGTGGCTGAAGCTGTTCTTGGTTTTCTAGGTGATCCCACCCGCGTTCAAGACACCTGTTCTGAACTTAGAAAGGTACGCGACCTGTTGGGTCACCATGGAGCAAGTCAGAGGGCAGCTGAGGCGATCTTGAGAGTGGCGTCTGGTGCTGGTAGTCGGTGAGTCGGTGCAGCAGAGTGTTCACTGCGCGGCTAGGTCACGTAGGTAGTTAATGACGTTCCAGATGTCTTCTTCTGAGATGCGTCCCAGCCACTCTTCCATTGCGTACTCTGGTGGAATACCTTCAGCGATGCTCTTGAAAATCTCCGCATCGGTACTACCGTGGTCCCATTCGTCATCAACGAGGTTTGCTGGCTTTGTGTCACTAAATGCTCCACTTCCGTCACCGAGTCCACGAGTACCGTGGCATGACGCGCAAAATCTGACATAAGTGGTTCGACCGGCCGCGACTGATTCTTCGGACAAGGCAACCGGGTTGTCTTGCGCGGTAAGCGCGGTCAAATCAAGTGGATACATCCACGATAATCCAGTTCCCACACTGACAAGCGCGACAAGTAAAACAATTACCGGCTGACGCATTCCTAATGCCTCCTTGGAGTCCGATCTACCTACCTAAAGACAGCGAGTATATCCTACGTTAGTTTCTTTATTGAGTAGAGCCAAACTTATGTTGACTGCGGATCAAATCAAGAGTCAAGCGACGTCCCTAGGTTTTGACTTATGTGGCATTTCGGCCGTAGATGACTGGTCACCGCTTACATTCCTCGACGAATGGTTACAGAAGGGATATGCCGGCGAGATGCACTACATGTCGAGGACAGCGTCTCAGAGGGCTGACGTTAGACGTGTAGTCCCGTCAGCGCGATCAGTCATTTCACTGGGAACGGTCTACAACACGGATCGGCCTTATTCGATCGAACAGACTGATTCTGGCGAAGCAAATATCTCTCGTTATGCGTGGGGAGATGACTATCACAATATTGTGGGAGCCAGGACCAACGCGTTATTAAAGTGGATGCGAACTGCGCACGACGGTCCATTTGATGCGAGGCCGTATGTTGATACTGGTCCTGTGCAGGAGCGGGTTTATGCGCAGCAGGCAGGTCTAGGATGGATTGGCAAGAACACCTGTGTAATTAATTCAGAAATTGGTTCCTGGTTTTTCTTGTCAGAGATTATTTGCAGTCTACCCTTGACGCCGGACATTCCGGCCTTGGACCAATGTGGGACTTGTAATCTATGTCTAGAAGCTTGTCCGACGGATGCGATTGTTGAGCCGTGGGTACTCGACGCAACGAAGTGTATTTCTTACATCACGATTGAGTTGAAGAATGAGGTTCCTGAGTCCGAGAGGAGGAGCGTCGGAGCGAATGTCTATGGGTGTGATATTTGTCAGGATGTGTGCCCGTGGAATGCTACTGCTTCGCAGACGTCAGATGAATGCTGGCAGCCGCATTCAGCGTTTGATCGTCCCCGCTTGACGGAATTGTGGAGGGAATCTGACGATTCGCTCGGTCCAATCGTGTCAAGCAGTGCTATGTCGTACACTGGACTAACGCGTCTGCGTCGGAATGTGGCTATGGCGTTAGGAAATTCAATGTTGCACGAAGCAGCGGTGGCGTTGGGTGAGTCGACCTTGGACGAGTCGAAGCAGGGTTCTTTAGTCAGCGAGCATGTCGTATGGGCACGAAATCGCATCCGACAAGCTAAGGACGGCAATCAGAAGCGATAGAGTGACTGCGATTACGACCGAGGGGAGTAATGACCGACAAAAAAGTATCAAAGTTTATAGGTGTGGCACCTTCGCTACTTATATCGATGCCACAACTCACTGACCCTAATTTTCGCCAGACCGTCATTTTGCTCTGTGAGCATGCTGCGCAAGGCGCATTTGGACTGGTTCTGAACCGTCGCACTGAGACAGCTGCCTCGTCCGTAGTGCACTTATCGCCACCTGTTGAAATTGATAATGGTCTCGAACTCTGGATTGGTGGTCCGGTTGATCCTGAACGCGGATGGATCTTGACGGGGACCCAACCTGCGGATCCAGAGTCTGTCTGTATTAGTGACGGTGTTTATCTATCCACCTCTCAGACTCTGTTACGGGAACTTTTGATTAATCCGAGACCCCCGCGAACTCGGCTCCTTACCGGCTACGCCGGATGGAATGCGGGTCAGCTTGAAGCGGAGCTTTCGTCGTCGTCTTGGCTTATGACTGAGGCTGATGCTGACATTGTCTTTGGGGCGAGACCCAGTGATATGTGGGAGATAGCTATTCGAAGATTAGGCGCTGACCCGGCGCAGTTGCATGCAGGGGGACAGCACGTCCATTAAGTTCAAGTCTAGAAAACTCCTAGTCTCTTCAGGAGTAATACCAACTATCAACGCCATCTGGATTATTTGGCGTGCGTGACAGTTTTTTGATCGGTCGAGATGACTGTATAGCCACTGCAACCTTGTTGACACTAGCGGCGGCGGCGCTGTGGAGGGGCCGGGGTGACCGGAGCTACTTCGTTGCGATAGACTTCGCCGTCTCTCATGACGAACTGGACATTGCGGATGTTTGTAATGTTGTCGAGTGGGTTTCCGTCAACCGCTACGAGGTCAGCATTAAAGCCACCAGCGATCGTACCAATTGTGTCACCTAGGCCGAGTGCGTTGGCCGCGATGGAAGTAGCGGAGAGAATTGCTGCCATTTCATCTTGCCTGCCATCTTCAACTCGAGCAACGAGTTCTTCCACATTTTGGCCGTGGGCACCAGCGACGGCGTCACTGCCAAACACTACGTTTACAGTCGAGTTGGCTATCGTTTGTATGAATGTGTCGATGCCGTTTTCTCTGGCCTCTTCCATGCGTGCGAAACCTGCTGTGGTGTAGTTCCCAATTCCGAGGAAGCGCTCGCGATTATCGAAATAGTTCTGATAAAGCAATGCCAGCTGCGGAGTAATATAGGTTCCGTAATCAGCCAACAATTCAATAACTTCTTCGTCGTAGTGATTCCCGTGCTCCACAGATGAGCACCCGGCAAGAATTACTGACCGGACAACTTCGGAGCCATACGCATGAACGGCCGTACGTAAGCCCTGGGCGGTGGCTTCTTCGCAAGCAGCCTTAATCTGCGAGTCGGTCATTACGCGGCTGCCGCCGTCCCGGATACTGGCCGACGCGAAGACCTTGACTACATCAGCTCCATCGGCAGAGAGTTGTTGAACGAATCTTCTGATCGCATCGACGTTTCCAGTTTCGGCGGTCACTGGACGAATGGAAGTCAATACTCTTGGGCCAGGTAGTTCGCCTCTCTCAATCCAGTCTCTGAGGTCCAAATCTAGGGGGCTGCCTAGGCTCTGGACGGTTGTGAATCCCGCCATTAAGGTCCGGTAAGCGTTGCCGACGGCATAGAGCATCGCCTGACCCTGCGTTTCCTCTGTTTGATCACGGTGCAGTCTTCCGTCCAAGTCGAAATGCGATGTCAGATGTACGTGGGTGTCGACCCATCCTGGCATTACCGTAAGGTTTGATAGGTCATGGGTTACTGCACCACGGAGACCGTCAATACGAGTGATTTTTCCGTTTTCGATAAAGATTCGGGCATTTCGTCTGGTTTCCCCAGTTCCATCAATCAAAAGACCGGCTCGGACGGTGACGGGTCGGTCTTGGGCGACCGCACCCGCACCTGCGACCAGCGGGAACAAAAGGCTGAGAATGAGGAGTGGCGAGTTTTTCATGAGCTTCACCGTGTCGTGTTCCAGCACGTCACTATTGTCGGGGTCGTTGCTTGGTTGATTGCTTTTCTTGTAATTCAGCCAGTTTAAGCCGCCGCTGGTCTAGCTGGTTTTGTTCACTTCGTAATTTTCGGTAGTGCGCCAAACGGTTAACGGAGATTTGACCTTGCTCGACTGCAGTTTTCACAGCACATCCAGGTTCAGTTTCGTGTTGGCAGTCACGAAAACGGCAGTGTTCGGCCAATGAAGAGAGGTCGTCGAATGTTGCGTCAAGACTCTCACTGGTATCCCAAAGACGCAGCTCTCGCATACCAGGTGTATCGATAATGACACCGCTGGTCGGATGAACCAGCAGTTCGCGATGAACAGTGGTGTGCCGCCCTCGACTGTCACGCACCCTGACGGTCTGGGTGGATTGCCGGTCGTAACCAAGCAACTGGTTGATCAGGCTTGATTTTCCAACTCCTGACGACCCGAGCAGTGCGACCGTCTTACCGTGCGCGAGGTAGTGTGCCAGTTCATCAATGCCGCGGTTGTCCACGCAACTCGTCACATGAAGCGAGATGTTGGGTGCGATGGCTTTAAGTTCATCGAGCGAAGCAATTGGATCTTTGTCTAAGTCTCCTTTGTTTAATACGATCACCGGTTTTGCGCCGCTGTCTTGTGCAGCTACCAAGTAGCGTTGAACCCGTTTCGGATTGAATTCGTGATCTAAACCAGAGACTAAGAAC
>CAZUZW010000033.1:0-13668 GCA_964624855.1 uncultured Vicinamibacteraceae bacterium | reverse complement strand
GTAGCGTTGAACCCGTTTCGGATTGAATTCGTGATCTAAACCAGAGACTAAGAACACGGTGTCAATATTCGAGGCGACGATTTGTTTTTTTGTTTCGTCGCCTGATGCTTTTCGAGCGAAACAGGTTTTCCGTGGAAGGATCTCGCGAATTTGCGCTGGGCCATTCGAATTGTTTCGGATGGCAACCCAATCTCCGACGGAGGGAAGAGCAGATGGTTCACTCGCAGCGTGTATGAGTTTTCCTGACACATTGGCCAACAGCTCTGTGGATGCCGTGTAGACCCGGAATAGGTGGTTGTGTTCGATACTGACCCGCGCAGGCTCTAGATTGGATTCCTCGATCGCTGCGAAGGCATTCGAAAAAAATTGGTCCCAGCCAAGCTGTATCAATCTAGTGGCGTCGGTTCCGGAGGTGTTCATGCTTGTATGTCCCACAAGAGTGGCACCCTTGGCTGGCCGGCAGGTCGATCTTGGTCACTGTTGGTCAGGTTGCTCACACGGACGCCTAAGAGTCGGACGGGTCGTGTGCCGGCATCGGTCTTTTTAACTAGTTTAATTACGTGTGTTGTGAGCAGCTCAGGGTCTCGCGTTGGTGGAGTCGTAGTCTTGCCGCGCGTGATTGTCGTGAAGTCAGAATACCGTATTTTCAGGGTTACTGTCCGAGCGAAAAGATTGTGTGCGTGCAGCCAACTTCCAGCATGTCTTGCCATTCGATCTAGTTCAGCACGAATTATATCGAGGTCAATAAGATCTTCCGGGTACGTTCGCTCAGAACTTGATGACTTCACCTTTCGAAACGGTGTGACGGGGCGATCGTCTTCCCCATAGCATAGACGCTTTAAGATGGCTGCTTGTTTGCCTAGAAGTTGCTTGAGTACTGCGTCATCGGTTACTCGAAGGTCAACTAGTTTTTGAATACCAATTCCCTGCAATCTTTTGGCAGTAACCGGACCGACACCCCAGAGGGCAGTGACGGGTAATGTATTGAGAAACGCTTCAATTTTTTGGTGAGGTACAACTGTCAAGCCATCTGGTTTTCTCCAACCAGAGGCAATTTTTGCCAAGAACTTGTTTGGTGCCACACCAGCTGAAGCCGTCAATCCTGTTTGGGTGGCGATCTGCTGTTTCAGTCGTCGTGCTATGGGAGTGGCGAACTGTTCTCCCCAGTTATTTTTCGTCACATCTAGATACGCTTCGTCTAATGAGAGCGGTTCGACAAGGGGGGTCACGGCTCGAAACAAGCTAAACACTTGTTGGGAGACGGACCGATATTTCTTAAAGTTTGGCCGAACGACGGTGAGTTCAGGGCATAGTCGCAACGCTTTACTCATTGACATTGCCGAACGTACACCAAAAGCTCGAGCTTCGTAGCTAGCAGCCGCAACAACGCCTCGGCCTTCCGGTCGGCCACCCACCGCGACTGGTTGACCACGCAGTTCTGGTGCGTCACGTTGTTCAACCGAGGCGTAGAACGCATCCATGTCAATGTGGACGATCCGCCTAGACTGTGAAACCACCACTGAAGTGTACTAAACTGGAGAAGTCCCGATGACTGACTCAGACAAGAAGAGACACCTGACTGCGGGCGCTTGGATTGAGGCTCGCCAGCTTTTATGGCGTTACCGATATCGTCTTCTTCTGGGATTGATCATGATGTTGACCAGTCGCGGTGCAGGGTTAGTTCTGCCTGCGATGTCAAGATTTGTGATTGATGAGGTTATCCCTAATGGTCGCGGTGACCAACTACTGCTACTTGCTGGCGTTGGGTTGATGGCGACTATCGTGCAAGCAAGTACGGGGTTTGCTCTGTCGCAGGTTTTGGGTGTTGCCGCCCAAAGGGCGATCACAGAGATGCGGAAGAGTGTTATGGCCCACGTGTCGAGGTTGCCGATTCGATACTTCGACTCAACCCAAACAGGAATTCTTATTTCTCGCGTCATGACCGATGCAGAGGGAATTCGTAATCTTGTCGGTACGGGTGTGGCACAGCTTGTCGGTGGCGTAGTGACGGCCGCGGTGTCTTTAGCGGTACTTTTTTACCTCAATTGGCAACTGACTGCCGTGACCTTGACTATTCTCGTTGTGTTTGGCGCATGTATGTCGATTGCGTTCTCGAAGTTGCGGCCTATTTTTCGTGAGCGAGGCAAGATTAATGCCGATGTGACAGGTCGACTCGGTGAAACATTAGGTGGGATCCGTATTGTTAAGGCCTATGCAGTTGAGAAGCGAGAGCAGTTGGTTTTTGCAAAAGGGGCGCATCGACTGTTTAGGAACGTGGCTTTGTCGGTAACTGGAGTATCGGCGGTTTCTTCGGTAGCGACTCTGGTAATGGGGTCGATCGGAGCTTTGATGATTCTGTTGGGTGGTCAGGCACTCATTGAGGGTAGCTGGACCACTGGTGCACTGGTCCAATATATCCTCTTCACGGGCCTTGTGATCGCACCGGTCGTCCAAATGTCAGCGATTGGCACGCAGATAACGGAAGCCTTTGCTGGTCTGGATCGCATTCGAGAAATTCGATCAATGGTGACGGAATCTGAGGAAGATGAGAGCCGGCAACCTTTGACGAATGTCAGCGGGGAAATTTGCCTTGATCATGTGTCTTTTGAGTACGAACCTGGAGTGCCAGTCCTACGAGACGTTTCCCTATCGGCGCCGGCGGGAACGACTACAGCCCTTGTGGGATCAAGTGGTTCCGGCAAGAGCACGCTCATAAGTCTTGTGATGGCCTTCAATCGGCCACAAGCAGGGATCGTGACATTAGATGGACTTGATTTACAGTCGATACGCCTGAGCGATTACCGGTCGTTGTTAGGCGTTGTTCTCCAAGACAATTTTCTCTTTGACGGAACCATAGGATCGAATTTAAGTTTTTCGAAACCGCATGCTACGGTCAAGGAAATCCGAGAGGTAAGCCGGCTCGCCCATTGCGACGAGTTCATTGAGTCGTTTCCAGACGGTTATGAAACCATCGTTGGGGAGCGTGGGGTCAAACTGTCAGGTGGACAACGTCAACGTGTTGCTATCGCGCGCGCGATACTTGCTTCTCCACGGATTCTGGTGCTTGATGAAGCAACGTCTAGTTTGGACAGTGAAAGTGAATCGTTGGTTCAAGATGGGCTTCGCGCACTTCGCCGCGGCCGCACGACGTTCGTGATCGCTCACCGACTGTCCACAATTCAAAGTGCCGACCAGATTCTGGTCCTTGAGGACGGGCAAATCATAGAGCGAGGTAATCACAAAGATTTACTTGGACTGGGAGGTCGGTATAAGCAACTTTACGATAAGCAATACCGGTTTGAGCAGGATCAGTTTGTTAATCCTGGCGAAGACTTCACACCGGATCTTCCCACTGTACGGAGTTTGGTTTGATCCGATCAGGGTTGAATCGATTTGAGAAAATACGAGGAGGCAATGCTTCGATAGCATCGTTTGCGCATCCTCGAAGTTGGTGGAACAGGTGCGTTTGTGGGCGGAAGGTACAATAGGCAATTGATTATGGAGATTCCGTCATGAAGTCTCAAGTGCTCGTCGCAGTCTTTGCATCCTTGGCTTTCTCGTGTCTTTTGTTAGGCGTTGAGATGAGTGGAGAACAAGAATCCGGAACGGTTACCGGGATTGTCAAGATTCAAAATATTCCAGATGTTGTTTCTGTTGCGGTGGATACCGACCAAGCTGTGTGTGGCCTTGAGGTGGAGGACCAAACGACAGTGGTCGACTCATCTGGCGGCGTCGCCAATGCCGTGATCGTTGTCACCGGTGCCGCTTGGACGGTAGACCCGCCGATGCCTTCGATTAACAACAGAGCCTGTTATTTTGAACCGCGTGTACAGGTTGCAAAGACTCGCAGTGTGGCAACCGTGACGAGTGAGGATGAGACACTTCATACGACTCACGCCTATGACGACCGTGCTCGGACTATGTTTAACATTGCACTGCCGATACCCGGTCTATCGATAGAGCGCCCGTTACGCCGTCCTGGCGTTGTCCGTGTGGAGTGTGATTCTCACGCTTGGATGCGGGGATGGGTCTACGTAACTGATGATATTGCAGTGGTTAGTCAGTCAGATGGACGCTTCAAAATCAATGATATTCCACCAGGCACTTACGATTTGACGATCTGGCACGAGCGATTCAGTGGCACTTCCCAGACCATTACGGTTGACGGAGGTGCGACGACAGAGGTGGATTTTCTACTGCAATGAAATCGGTGCTAATTGTTAGGAGGTGACGTTATCCGGCTTGATCGGGTCGCCAACGTAAACCTACATTGATGATCCGCTGAAGCAATTCGTTGTATCGGAGTCCAGCTCGTTCAGCCGATTCGGCGAAGTCTTCCCCGAACGCTAGTTGTGGGTTTGCATTTGCTTCGAGGACAAAGAACTTACCATCGGTATCCATACGAAGGTCCATTCGCGCATAGCCATTCATATTAAGGGTCCGATAGACTCGCTTCGCGACTCGTTTTATTGCTTCAGAAGTTATCTCAGGAAGGTTCGCTTCGCTGGTATTGATTCCGTGCTTTCGCTGATACTTCACACTCCACTTAACCCGATCAGTAGCGATACGGTGGACGCCATCTGGCATTTTCCCAAATTCCATTTCCCATACTGGAAAGACTTGAAGGCGCTCGTTTCCAATAACACCAACATAGAGTTCGCGACCATCAATATAGCGTTCGACGATTGCGTCGGTTCCGATGGATTCGTGGACGAACTTGACCCGGTCGCGTAGTTTAGCTTCTTCTTCGACAACCGAAGCTTGCGCGATACCAATCGAGGCTTCCTGCGTTAGTGATTTTACGATCACCGGAAACTTTAAATGGCGAGGAGGTCTAATTGCGAGTCCACGTCGAAACACGCTGAATTCAGGGACTGGTATGCGATGGTACGCCATGAGTTGCTTTGAAAGTGCTTTATCTCTGGAGAGCACCATCCCGCGCGGGTTACACCCGGTGTAAGGCAGGCGAAGCAGCTCAAGATAACTCACAACATTCATGTCGAAAGCGCCAACTTCGTGGAAAGCCTCCATAAGGTTGAAGGCGATGTGCGGTCGAAACTCATCGACCGCTTGTCTAATTGCTCCAAGGTCATCTTTAACGCCGAGTGTTCGAACGTCGTGTCCCATATCGGTCAGCGTGCTTGTGACATCGAATTCGGTTTTCCATTCGACGGTGGCCAGATCGACACTCGACACATCGGCCGGCGGTACCATGTAGTCGTGCATGAGGGCCAGAATACGAATCTTTTTCACAACGCTACTCGATGTCGACCACTGTGAAGGTAGCTCATCGTTTGTACAGTCAGTAACACCGTGAAGTCTTGTTTGGTGCGTTCTTCCGACGAGCGTAAGTGCAGACTAAGTTCACCGCATCGTGTGATTATGTCTTCCAGCACTTGGTCAATCGTATACTGGTACGTACCGGTCCAACTGGCTACTAACCTCCTAACATCACGACGCACGCGTTTAACAAATCGATCCGCCGGCATATTTCTTGTGTGTTCAGGGGCGTCTGAAAACAACCGCCTCAGGTCACGGTCATAAAAGTGAGGGTGTTCTAGGCCGTAGTGTTTCCGCTTGCGCTTGTAGTGTTGACGAAGAGTTCGACGGATGCGACGAAGTGGTTCGACTGTGTGGGTAGTGGTGATAACCGGTGTCTTTCCCGCTACCTCTCCCATGAGTTCATCCATGTAGTCGAGTTTTTTCATTGCCGGCCAGTCGACATAACGTTTTCGCCACATCGAGTGAGGCGTTAGCCAGACCGCAAACGTTTCCGCAAAGTCTTCGTCAGGGTGGCTTTGTGCATACCAAGGGTCGAGGTGTAATACGAAGCTCTTACTGTGTGGTTTGGGTAAGTAAACTTCAGGGTAGGGAGTCGATGATTTACCAAACAGTTTTTGCCGTCGGCGACGCCGTTGGAGTCTATAAGCATTGTCAATTGCATGGCCGATTTCGTGGCGAAGAATTCGCATGCACCAAGCACGTGTTCCGCCTTCCACTTCGAGCATTTGACTCAATTCGAGTCTGGCGAGTCGAGGATGTGCAAGATAGAACGGGATAGCAATTCCAGGGATGCCGTCTGGAGTGAACCATTCGTCCGACAGCCAGTAATGGGCTCGAAAAACAATTGAACGTGCCTGCAATTCATGGTTAACCTCTGCTATGCGACGTTCAAGCTGCGTGCCTTCGACGGTCAAACCTAGGTCGCAGATTCTTACATCAAGCAGTTTTTCATCCGGCCAACTTGCCCAGACTGGTTTTGGACCACGACGTCGATGTAGCCGTTCTCCTGGAGGGGTCTTCTCGGTTGTTTCCACCATAAGGGCCGCGCACATTATATGGGCGCCGGGTTAGGATATCGCGTATGAGTGCACAGTATGTCTACACAATGAAAGGTCTTGGTAAGACCTATCCACCTGGTCACGTAGTACTAAATGACATCTGGCTGTCGTTCTTGCCAGGTGCCAAGATTGGGGTTCTTGGACTAAATGGTGCTGGTAAGAGCACCGTGCTGAAGGTGATGGCCGGGGAAGTCACAGAGTTTGAAGGAGAAGCATTTCAAGCAGAAGGCTTGACCGTCGGCTATCTGTCGCAGGAACCGATACTTGATTCGTCCAGGACCGTAGCTGAAATCGTTCAGGAAGGTGTCTCCACCCAACGGGACCTTCTCAAGCAGTATGACGAGATAACCGCTTTACTATCGCAGGGGTATTCCGATCTCGAAGATATGTTGAGAGAACAGGGAGAACTCCAAGATCGTATTGAGGCGGCAGGCGCATGGGATATTGAGTCACGGGTAGAAATGGCGATGGATGCTTTGAGGTTGCCGCCTCGCCGGACACCTGTTTCAGCTCTTTCGGGTGGCGAGATTCGCCGTGTGGCACTGTGTCGTCTTTTACTTCAATCGCCTGACTTACTTTTATTGGATGAACCGACGAATCATCTTGATGCTGAGACGGTAGCGTGGCTTGAACGGTTCTTGGCCGACTACAAAGGAACGGTAGTGGCTGTTACTCACGATCGATATTTTCTAGACAATGTTGCTGGCTGGATCTTGGAACTTGACCGTGGTGCCGGAATTCCGTGGGAAGGAAATTACTCGTCATGGTTGGAACAGAAGCAGAAACGACTTCAAGTTGAAGCAAAACAAGAAGCTCGGCGGCAACGGACGTTACAAAGGGAGCTTGAATGGATCCAAATGTCGCCACGTGCTCGCCAAGCGAAGGGTAAAGCTCGGCTCAACGCTTACGAACGACTGTTAACAGAAGATGTAACACGAAGGGTTGAAGCGGCCCAAATCTATATCCCGCCAGGGCCACGACTAGGCGACGTGGTAGTTGAGGCTGAAGGTCTTCGGAAGAGCTACCACGATGACCAAGTACTCATACATGACTTGTCATTTACATTGCCGCCAGCGGGTATTGTTGGAGTTGTCGGCCCGAATGGCGCCGGCAAGACGACGCTACTGCGTCTTATAACGGGCGAAGAACAGGCAGACGCCGGGACATTACGTCTCGGTGACACAGTTAAGCTAGGGTATGTTGATCAGAATCGAGACGCGCTCGATTCTGACAAGACGGTGTGGGAGGAAATTTCTCAGGGGAACGACGAAGTCATGCTCGGTGCACGGAAGGTTGCGTCGCGGGCTTATGTGGCTTCGTTTAATTTTAAAGGTGGTGACCAGCAGCGGTTAGTCGGGACTCTCTCGGGTGGAGAACGTAATCGCGTTCACTTGGCGAAGCTGTTGAAAGGCGGTGCCAACCTCTTACTGCTTGACGAACCGACGAATGATCTAGATGTCGACACGCTTCGGGCTCTTGAGGATGCGTTGGTCGACTTCGCGGGCTGTGCTGTTGTCGTCAGTCATGACCGCTGGTTTTTGGACCGCATCGCGACCCATATCTTAGCCTTTGAAGGCAGTTCGCATGTGGTTTGGTTCGAAGGTAACTACGCCGACTATGAGGCTGATAGACGCAGGCGTTTAGGATCAACCGCTGATCGTCCGCACCGCATGAAATTTCGAAAACTCGTTCGGACCTAGTAATCGCGTGGCAGGATGTAACTGCCTGATTTTTCCAGACCGGATGTTGGTTGGCCTGCTACAGAGGCCAGTCCCTAAGGATCCGTTCTGTCTCTTCGACGTGACTACTTTCGTCGCGGATGAAGTCCTCGAGTTGAACTACAAGACCTTTGTCGCCGTAATCTTCAGCTTGTTGAGCCCGTTGAGTGTAACTCTCTGTGGCCTCACGTTCGGCCTTCAATACTTCTTCAAGCATCCCTCGGTTTGAATCTGGGAGCGAAACCGGGCGAGGCACGGTTGTTGGTTCGCCGCCAAGTGCTACTACTTTGTTCGCTAAGTACTGTGCATGTAATTGTTCGTCGGCAACTTCGGCGAGAAAAAACTGTGCAAGTTGAGGGCGATAAGGTCCTGTAGCCCTAGCCGCGTAGGTGAGATACATGATGACCGCACCCAGTTCGCTCGCAAGGTCTTCGTTCAGTCGATCGATTAGGTCTTCTTTGGTCAAGAGTCCTCCAGTGGTATATCTGAAAATCCAGCAGTAGTCGTAACCGTCTGGGCTTGTAGTAAGTGTCGTCGTTCGTGCATCACCATCATCGCAAATGTAGCACCTAATTGAAATCGTAGCAGAGGCATGACGGGAGATGTAACCTTTACTTTGGCTAAATTGAGCCCGTTTGAGCATTCTAGGCACTCTTCCCACTGGTTGCCGCTTGCTTCGAACTCCGCAATCACTGAATCAACGGGGTAGTAAATGAATGGAGGTGCGAACTTACGAGGAGCTTTGTATGTTCTTCGGTTGCTCGGGTCTAACGACTTAATCATCATGCGAGACAATAGTCCGTATTGATAGGGACCTGGGTCACTTTTTCGAGCTGGCTCGGCGGTAGATACGGCGGTCAAAATAGCGCTGCTATAAAGTTTTGAACTGATAATCAAGTGTGTCAGACACTGAGCGATGGACCAGCATTCTTTCTTGGGATTCCAGTTAAATTCTTGAGGCGTCAGCGTTGAAAACAGATTTCTGGCCGTCGATCGATTATCTCGAAAGTCTTGCTTGTAACGGTCTAATTCACTCGTTAGTGGGTCATTCATCATCTGGCCTTCGTTGGTAAAGGTGGAGCACCACCGCTGCACCAAAGAGTCCAAACCCAATAATATCGGCACTTCTAATTGCAAAGAATAAGAACAGACCACCTGAGGTTGCGAGAATTCTTTCGACGAGACGAACCCGATGTGTGAGCCATCCGCCAAGACCCATAGCCAAGGCACTTACCCCGATTACTGCGGAACCGACGGTGATAACGACATCTTGGATAGGGGCCTGTAGTAGAACACCGAGACCTTGTGGGCTTACTGTAAAGGCAAAAGGCACGAGGAACGCTGGCAGCGTGTATTTCCACGTCAGCATCATAGTACGAAACGGGTTGCCACCTGTAATGGCGGCAGCGGCGAATGGGGATAATGCGGTGGGCGGACTTACTTCAGACAAGACGGCATAGTAAAAAATGAACATGTGCGCAGCGACTGCTGGCACCCCGACTAATGTCAGCGCAGGTGCCACCATGACGGCAGCGATGATGTAAGACGCAGTAACAGGAACAGCTAGTCCAAGCATCCACACCGCTAAAGCTGAATACGTGACTGTAAGAAAGACGTTGCCTCCAGCCAGTGTTACGATGATGCCGGCAATCTTAAGACCTAAGCCTGTCAGCGTCACAATTCCAACAATAACGCCAGCAGTTGCTGTGGTGGCGGCAACTGACAGTACCCCCCTGCCTCCTGCATCAAGCGCGGCTAGAAGCCGGTTCGGGTACAACGCTCTTTTCTTCTGGATAAAACTGAGACCTATGGCAAGCAGCGTTGCGAAGAATACGGCACGAAAAGGCGTCATGCCGCTGATTAGGAAGGCCACCATCAACACTAGTGGAAGGAATTGGTATCCCGCCGTTTGCATCAAGGTAGTTGCTGACGGAAGAGTTATTTCAGCAGCTTTCATTCCCATTCGCCGGGCATCAGCTTCGATCATTAGAATGATCGACAGGTAGTAAAGAGCAGCGGGAATGATGGCCATCACGATGACCTGGAGGTAGGAAATATTCAAGAATTCAGCGATCAAGAATGCCGCTGCGCCCATTGTAGGAGGTGCCAGGATTGCGCCAATACCACTGGCAGAAAGGATGCCGCCAGCCACTTCAGGTGAAAAACCTGACCGTTTGAGAAGTGGCCACGCCACGGCGCCCAAAGTTACAGTGGTTGCGACTCCGCTCCCTGAAACGGTTCCGAGCAAAAATCCGGATAATGTGACAGTACGTCCTGGTCCCGCGCCACTTTTAGACCGACCGAAAACCGATAAAGTCCAATTGATAAAAAACTGGCCCGCACCAGAGTGAGCAAGGACTGCTCCGAATATTGTAAAGAGCACAATATAGGTTGAGGCCACGTCTAGTGGTACACCCCAAATGCCTTCTAACGTCATGTAGAGGGTGCCGACTAATCGCGCCGTGTCATATCCGCGGTGAGCAAAAAGTTCAAGACCGATCAAATCTAATGCGGGGCCTAGGTATCCATATGCGAGAAAGCAGATGGCCGTTATAGGGAGGATCGGGCCGATTGTTCTTCGGGTTGCTTCGAGCACTAACGCTGTTGTCAGGATACCCAGTACAAGGTCGGTATTAGTTGGTGTTGCAGCTCGATAGACAAACTGGTCTAAATCGACAATGGGCCATCCCAGTGCGAGAAGCGTCAGTACAACCAGGCTCCAGTCCAAGGTAGTAATGTGGTTTTTAGACCGTTGGGATGCAGGATAGAGCAAGAAAGTTAAGGTCAAGGTAACCAGGAGGAAGCTGGTTCTGTAGAGCTGGGGTTGGACGATTCCCACTACCCAGTAGAGTGCATAGAGTGATAGCCCTGCACTGAGGGCTGTTGCGACTTTGGCAATAGCACCCGACAAGCGACGAGTTCGGACTTCCGAGATGGAATCGTTGCGAACGTCAGCGTCGGTGGTCACTGAAGTGTCCAGAACTTACCGATCCTCGTTCCAAGCGCCTCGTTCACGGTAGTAAGCCATAGAACCTTCATGAAACGGAATCGGTGAACCGCTTACCGCGGATTCAACTGATAACAGTGCGGCCATGGGGTGTATGGCGGCCAGTTCTGTATCGTTTGCAAAGAGCGCGCGGGTGATGTTCTGAACGAGGTCTACATCCATTGACTCATGAACGACAAGGACGTTGGCTACGGCAACGGTCGAAACATCGTTCGCCATGCCCGGGTATGTTGAGCGCGGGATGGTTGACAGATGATAAACCGCTGTGCCGTACCGTTCTTGCAAGTTGGTAAAGACCGTATTAGTCGATAAGAGTCGGATTGTTAGTCCGGGAGTCGAAGCAAGGTCCAAGAGCGACCCCGTCGGGATACCGCCACTCCAGAAAAATGCATCGATCTTGCCGTCTTTAAGGGCGTCGACCGACTGAGCTGCGCCTAGGCTTTGGCGTCGCATTTCAGATTCAAAGTTGACTCCGGCTGCTGACAGAATGCGGAATGCGCTAATTTCGGTTCCACTTCCAGGGGCACCAGTAGAGACAACGCGGTTTGTCAGGTCTTCTATTGACTTGATGGGGCTGTCGTTTGTTGTGACGACGTGGTTGTAATTGTCATAGAGCACTGCGAGCGCTCTGACGGGAATGGCACCGAATTCTTCAAAAGCGCCTTTTCCAGCAGAAGCATCATCCAGTGAATCTGATAGGGCAAAGGCAATGTCAGCTGAACGGTTCCCAATGAATTTTAAATTATCAACTGTGCCTGCCGTTACTTCCGCGGTGGCTTCCACATTGACTATGTGTTCGCTTATCACCTTAGCAATGCCGCCACCGTAGGGGTAGTAGACTCCACCGGTGCCACCCGTGGCGATCGAGAGACGTTTGACCCGTTGTCCGACGTCTGGGGTGCTACAACCAGTTGCCACTACTGCGACACTAAACCACGCGAACCATTTTGTTCGTTTAAACATTTGGACGCTCGTCGAAAGGGCCGCCGAGTCGGCTCTATATCTGTATCTTAACTTTTGAGTGGGGCGGGTGATGCAAGAACTGAAACATTTCTGTTCCAGACCTCAAACGTTATGATTCGTTCATGGGGTCGCCTACGACAAATCCGGTTGGGGGAGTCAGGGTGAAAACGCGAGGTCTGAACCGGTTGAGAACCTTACTTCTTGTTGTTGCGGTCATTACTGGGGGTGACATATCGACGGCCAGCACGAAACCAGTGAAATCGCGTCACGGAATGGTTGTTGCTGCTGAACCGTTGGCGACTGCGGTTGGACTGCAAGTGTTGCGTGACGGGGGGTCTGCTGTCGATGCCGCTGTCGCGACGGCGTTTGCTCTGGCTGTGACGTATCCACAAGCAGGAAATCTTGGTGGTGGAGGGTTTATTGTTTTTCGGCCGACCGTAGGGGCTTCTGTGGCGTATGACTTTCGTGAAATGGCTCCCGCTGCTTCGTCGCCATCTATGTTCTTAATTGATGGAGTGTACGACAGTACGCGTCATCACAACAGTCACATTGCTGTCGGTGTTCCAGGTACCGTAGCCGGGTTGTACCTAGCGTGGTCCGATCATGGTCGACTTGCGTGGCAACGCCTTTTGGACCCTGCTATTGATCTTGCTCGCAACGGATTCATCGTATCCCACGACTTGGCTGTTTCTTTGGCTGCGGTGCTTCCGAGGATGGCTCAATACGATGCTTCGTTTCAGCAGTTTTCCAATGGCGGTGAACCTTACCAAGCGGGGGAACGTTTCAGGCAAGAAGAGCTCGCCGGCACACTCGAGCGGATTGGAATCCAGGGGCCCTCAGGATTTTATAGTGGTCGGACCGCTCAGTTGATTGAAGCAGAAATGCGGGCAAACGGCGGGTTAATTACACGCCGTGATTTGGCGAACTATCGGTCTCATCGCACCACACCTATACGAACGACTTATCGGGGACACGAGATTATTTCAATGCCGCCCATTAGCTCTGGCGGAACCGCGCTTGTTCAAATGCTTAATATCCTGGAAGGTTATGGGCTAGCCGAATTTGGTTTCGGGTCTGCGCGGACCGTTCACGTTATGGTCGAGGCAATGAGGCGAGCCTTTGCCGACCGCGCTCGTTATCTCGGCGACCCAAAGTTTAATCCCACGATGCCAATTTCTCTGTTGTCATCTAAGTCATATGCTGAACGGTTACGTGCCACCATTTCACTGGACCGCGCTTCTGGTTCTTCACCCGTTTCTTTTGAGTGGCCCATTGAAGGTGCCGAGACGACCCATTTATCAGTTGTTGATTCTGACCGACAAGCTGTGTCGTTGACTTATACGCTTGAGCGACTCTACGGTTCAAAAATTGTTGTTCCCGGGGCCGGTTTCTTGCTAAACAACGAGATGGGGGACTTTAATCCAGGGCCCGATATGACTGATGCAGAGGGACGCATCGGCACTGAACCCAATCTTGCCAGACCCGGGAAACGCATGCTTTCTAGCATGACGCCGACCATTGTTGAAAAGGGCGGTAACCTCTTTATGGTTACGGGGAGTCCGGGTGGTCGGACGATCATCAACACCGTGTTGCAGACAATCGTTAACGTCATCGATTTCGGCATGAATATTCAAGAAGC